>CANRBW010000183.1 GCA_947628975.1 uncultured Oscillospiraceae bacterium
TAGGCCGCCGCCATCTCCAGGAGCATGGGGTCGGTCTGGGCGATCCCCTGGGCGGTGGCCCCCCACACCACCGGGGCGGCCATGAGGGCCGCGATGACCACCGGCACCCAGGGGGCGGAGCACCACAGCCAGATGAGCAGGATGAAGGAGGCCACCGGCGTGGCCCGGACCACCTTCATCATGGGGCTGAGGATCCAGTCCGCCGGCGCCCGCCAGGCGGACAGGGCGGCGGCGGCGATCCCCAGCGCGGCCCCCGCCGCGCCCCCCAGGAAGACCCGGCCCAGGCTGGTGAGGCAGGTGGCCCAGAAGTCCCCGGTCCCGGCCAGCTCCACCAGGCGGGTCAGCACCTCCCACGGCCCGGGCAGCAGCAGCGACTGCCTCACCCGCCAGGCCAGGACCTGCCACAGCCCCAGCCACAGCGCCAGGGGCAGGACCACCCGGCCCAGGACCCTTCGCCACGCCGTCATTTACGCCACGGAGAGATAGAAGCCGTCGTCGGGGATGGAGCCGCCGATGGCGGCGGGGTCGGCAGCGTAGAGCACCTCATAGTAGCCCTGGATGGCCGCCCGCATCTCCTGGCCGTCCAGGTAGACCAGGTTGCACTGGGGGATGGCCGCCTCGGCGATGGCGGCGGAGGGGGCGATGGCGTACTTCGCCACCAGCTGGGCGGGGGACTGCTCCCCGGTCAGCGCCAGGTTGGCCGGGTCCGCCATATAGGTCACGGACGCCTGGTACTCCTTCAGGAAGTCCTCCACCGCCCGGGGGTTCTCCTGGGCAAACTGGGTGCGGACCACCATACAGCCCATGGTGAGCTGGGAGCCGTTGCGCAGCTGATCCCAGACCTCCGAGAGGCTGACGCAGGCGGCCAGCTTCCCCTCGCTCTTGGCCTCCAGGGCGGTGGCGGCGGGGACGGGGAGCATACAGTACTCCCCCTTCCCCTGGAGCATGGTGGCGGTGACCTCCTCGGCCGCCTGCCAGACCACCTCCACGTCCCGGTCCGGGTCCACTCCGTTCTCGGTGAGGAGGTAGCGCAGGACATACTCCGGGTTGGCCCCCTGGCCGGTGGCGTAGAGGGTCTTGCCCGCCAGGTCGGCCAGGGAGGACAGGGGCTTGTCGGCGGGGCCAAGGATATAGAGCACCCCCAGGGTGTTGATCGCGGCCAGCTGGACGCCGCCGTTGGACTTGTGGTAGAGGGTGGAGGCCACGTTGGTGGCCAGGGCGGCCACGTCGAAGTCCCCGTTGGTCAGCCCGGCCATGACCTGCTGGTTGTCGGTGCAGAGGGTGATGTTGTAGTCGTTGACGGTGCGGCCGCTCTCATTGTCGGCCATGAGCTTGGCCGCGCCCACGCCGGTGGGGCCGGACAGGACGGCCAGATTCACCTTCTCCCGCTCCGCCGGGGCGGCGCTGGGGCTGGGGGCGGGCTGGACCGGTTCGGCGGAGGGGTCGGCGGTGCCATTCTGGCCGGAGCCGCAGGCGCACAGGGCCAGGGCCAGGACCAGACTCAAAACCAAGAGTTTTTTTCCGGCGGAACGCATGGGGCATCTCTTCCTTTCCTGTTTCGCCCCGGCCTCGGGGGCGCAATTCCACCAAAGCATAGTCCATCCCGGGGCATTTGTCAAGCCTCCGGCATAGGATGGGGCGAGGAGGTTTGTGTCATGGCTGAGAAGAAACGCGCCGGGGAGAGCGCCTCTCCCCCGTCCTGCCAGGTGGCCTGGCTCCGGCGCCGCCGGGAGCTGGAGGAGACCCCCGTCACCCGCGTGGAGGCCCGCCCCGCGGCGGGCCGCCTCCGCGCCCAGCGCCCCTGCCCCATGGGCGGGGCCCTGGCCTCCCTGCTGGAGGGGCAGAACCGGCTCCTCTACGACATCCTGGAGGCGGTGGACCGCCTGGCCGCCGCCCAGGCGTCCGACCGCCGAAGCTGACCGTCCGCCTGGGACCCGCCTGGCCGCCCGGGACCGTCTGGCTGCCTGGGACCGTCTGGCCGCCTGGGACCAAAAATCGTCCGGGGGGCGGCTCTGCCGCCCCCCGGACGATCGAGACGGCCGAAGAGGCGGACGGTCCCGCCTTTTCGACCGCTTTTCGCGGCCCGCCACAGCGCGCGCCCCGGCCGCCGCAAGGGCGTCCGGGGCGTACCTCTGTGGGCTGAGATGGGAAATAACTGTCAACAGGCTTGTGCAGTGGTTAAAAATCCACGGTATCACAGCCGATGATATAGCCGACTGCATCGACTATATCACCAAATAAAGAGAGCCGCCAGCGGGGCAATCGCTGACAGCTCTAGTGTAGCAAGACCCGGGGGCGGTGCCCCGTCTCACCGCCCCCAGCATATCACAGACGGGATGGATTTGTCAAGCAAATCCTGGCCCCCAGGGACAAGGGGAGGGCGGGGACGTCGCGGCGGTGCGAAAGGCCGCGAGGCTTCGGAAAAAGCTGGACAGTCCGAGGGGGCGGCTCTGCCGCCCCCCGGACGATCCGCGCGTCCCGTCACTTCCGGCAGGACGTGCCGTGGGCCCCCAGGTCGAAGGAGGCGCACTGGGTCTGGTCGCACTTGGCCACGCTGGGGTCGCAGCAGCCCACCTGGATGGCGTTCAGGGAGCAGTAGTTCCTGTCCCCGCAGTGGTGGGCGCAGCTGGTCACCGAGCACTGGATGGACTCGTTGGCGTTGACGTTCATTCGCAGCATCTCCTTTCGCGTTACGCCCGGGTAGTATGCGCCTCCCCGGGGAAACTTATGCGCCGGGGGCGCATATACTGCGGGGAAAGGAGGTGTTTTGCCGTGGATCTTCGCAACCAGCAGATCACCGTGGGGGAGGTCCTGGACTACCCCGGCGCCAGGGAGCTCCTGCGCCGGAAGTTCCCCCTGGTCTTCCGCAAGCAGTTCTCCCCCTCGGCCAAGTCGGTGACCCTGGAACAGCTCATCGCCCTGGTGGGCGGCTTTCTGCCCCAGCGGACCCTGAACGAGACCCTTCAGGCCCTGGAAAAGCTCTGACCGGCGGGCCTCACGGCGCTCCGGCCCCGCCGCCGTACCACCCCGCCAGCACCCGGCACATCAGGATGTGGAGGGCGCTGGACAGGCGGTTCATGGCCCGGAGGATCTGCCTCTGGGCCGGCGTGGGCCGGGGCCGGAAGGCCGCCACCGCCTCCACCTCCGCCACCCGCGCCTGGGCCCGCAGGTCGTTGAGGACGGCGTAGGCATAGCCCATGGACCGGTGGGGCGGCCGCATGGGCTCCACCCCGAACGTCCCCCAGGGGTCGTGGGACTGCCGCCGCAGCTCCTGGGGGCTCAGACCGAGGAGGCCCAGCCGGTCCAGGGGGCGGTCCAGCGCCTCGCTCCGGCTCAGCCGCCGCAGCAGGTCCGCCACCGTCTCCAGCTCCTCCACCAGCGCCGCGTCCCACCCCCGCTCCTCCAGCTCCACCTGGGCCCGCACCACCCTGGCTTGGAGCAGGTCCAGCTGCCCCCGGAAGCGGATGCGCGGGTGGTCCTTGGGCACCAGTACCTCCCCGGTCAGCTGGGTCCACGCCTCCGGCTCCTCCCGGAGACGCCG
>CANRBW010000184.1 GCA_947628975.1 uncultured Oscillospiraceae bacterium
AAGTCCAGGTCCATATGGCCGTCCAGGAACCGCGTCACCAGATGGATGGCGCCGGTCCGCACCGTCTCCGCCGTGGCGAAGACGGTGAGGAGCAGGGCGGCGGCCAGGCACGCGGCGATGGCCATCCGGCGCGGGGACCTGCCCCTGCCCCGGCCGCGGGACCGGGACCTGCCCCGGCGGGCGATCCGCAGACACCGCCGGTCCAACGCCGCCGGCGGCGCGGCGGAGGGATCCTCCTCCAGGGCCCGGAGCGTCTCCTGGATCTCCTGCTCCTGGAGGGTGGCCATCCCCTCCATCAGCATGGCGAACAGGGCGTCCTCATACCTCTCCCGCAGTTCCTCCTGTCTGGTCATCACGCCTCACCTCCCTGGGTCAAAAGCGCCAGCGCCCGCCTCCGGGCGCGGGTCAGCATCATGCGGACGCTGTCCGGCTCGCAGGCGAGCAGGCGGGACAGCTCCAGATCGTCCATCTCCAGAAGGTACTTTCCCTCCAACAGCAGCCGGTCCTGCTCGGAGAGCTCCGGCCAGACCGCCCACAGCCGCTCCGCCCGAAGGGAGCGCAGCAGGAGGTCGTCCAGGGAGGCGTCCCCCAGGGCCTGGTCCGCCAGCAGGTCGGTGTCCAGACTGACGCTGTGCCGGACCTCCCGCGCCCGCCGGCGCAGCAGGTCCACCGCCGCGCTCCGCACCGCGGCCACCACATACCCCGCCGAGACCTGGCGGCCCGCCGCCTCCGGCCCGGAGAAGATCCGCAACAGCCGCTCCATGGCCGCCTGGACCACGTCCTGCCGGTCCTCCGGGTCCTGGGTGAACCGGCCCGCGGTGGCGTACATCAGCCGCCGGTATTTCAGGTAGACCGCCTCCAGATCCGGCGGCCCGACGGGCTCTGTCAGGGCGCAGAATAACAACGCAGTCGCCTCCCATTTATCTTTCTTTTTTATGTAACGCAAAAGTCCCGGTTTTGCAACAAAAAATTTTTTCTGGGCCGGGGTCGGCCCCTTCCCGGACGCATACCCGCCCGCCGCCAGGGCATACTACCCCTATCTGAGGAGGGGTGCCGTGTGATCGAACAGGATACCGTGCGGCTGCTGCGGGAGTGCGACGCGGGGGTCAAAATGGGGGTCAGCGCCATCGACGAGGTCCTGCCCCATGTGACCGACCCGACCCTGCGGGAGAAGCTGGAGCAAGACCGGGAGGACCACAAAAAGCTGGACGCGCGGTTGCAGGCGCTGCTGTACCAGTACGGCGACCAGGGGAAGGAGCCCAACCCCATGGCCAAGGGGATGAGCTGGGTGAAGACCAACATGATGCTGGCGGTGAAGGAGAACGACGCCACCATCGCCGACCTGATCACCGACGGGTGCAACATGGGGGTCAAGTCCCTGCACAAGTACCTCAACGAGTACCGGGCCGCCAGCGACGAGGCCAAGGGCATCGCCAAGGACCTGGTGGACCTGGAGGAGCGGATGACCCTGGATGTGCGGATGTACCTGTGAACCGGGCGGAGGAGGGGCGGGGCCCCTCCTCCGCTTTTTTGCCCGCTCCGCCCCCCAGGTCTGTCCCCCTATGGACTTTGCCCGCGCGTCAAAATCCCCCAGGTCTGTCCCCCTCTGTCTGTTGCCTGTGTGCGCCCAAATTTCCCCGGCTGTCGGCCGGGGAAATTTTTTTGGCCGGAGGGTTGACAACGGGGAACCAACAAACTATAATAATAAATGAACAGATGTTCATATGTTAACGGGGAGGCGATCCCATGGACGGAGACAACCCCTACCTCCACGCCCAGGAGGACCTGGTGGCCCGGGTGAAGGAGGCCCTGCCGGAGGACGAGGTGCTCTACGACCTGGCGGAGCTGTTCAAGATCTTTGGCGACTCCACCCGGGTCAAGCTGCTCTACATCCTGTCGGTGTCGGAGATGTGCGTCCAGGACCTGGCCCAGCTGCTGGGGGTGACCCAGTCGGCGGTGAGCCACCAGCTCCGGGCCCTGAAGGCCAGCAAGCTGGTGCGCTATCGCCGGGAGGGGAAGACCATCTTCTACGCCCTGGCGGACGGCCATGTGCGGACCATCATCGACCAGGGGCTGGAGCACGTCGCGGAATGAGAGGAGAGGAACTGAGATGAAAAAGACCTATGACATCGAGGTGGACTGCGCCAACTGCGCCCTGAAGATGGAGCAGGCCGCCGCCAAGGTCGCCGGGGTGACGGCGGCCACGGTGAACTTTATGACCCAGCGGATGAGCGTGACCTTCGCCGAGGGCGCGGGGGAGCGGGAGGTCATGGCGGCGGTGCTCCGGGCGTGCCGCCGGGTGGAGCCCGACTGCGCCATCCGGCTGTGAGCTCCGCCGGAGCGGGGAAAGGGAGAGAGAGCCGTGAGCAAAAAGCAGAAGAAGACCCTGGGACGGATCCTGACGGCCGCCCTGCTCCTGCTGGTCCTGTCCTTCCTGCCGGTGGCGGGGTGGGCCCGGCTGGGCGCCTATCTGGCGGTCTACGCCGTCATCGGCTACGACATCCTCTGGAAGGCCCTCCGGGGCATCGTCAGGGGCCAGGTGTTTGACGAGAACTTCCTCATGGCGGTGGCCACCGTGGGGGCCTTCGCCCTGGCCATCCGGGACGAGCTGGCCGGGACGCCGGGGGACTATCTGGAGGCCATCGCCGTCATGCTCTTCTACCAGGTGGGGGAGTGGTTCCAGAGCTACGCCGTGGGCCGGTCCCGGCGGAACATCGCCGCGCTGATGGACATCCGCCCCGACTACGCCAACGTGGAGCGGGACGGGACGCTGGTCCGGGTGGACCCGGAGGAGGTGCCGGTGGGCGCCCGCATCGTGGTCCAGCCGGGGGAGAAGGTGCCCCTGGACGGGGTGGTGCGCCGGGGCAGCTCGGTGCTGAACACCGCCGCCCTCACCGGCGAGTCCCTGCCCAGAGAGGTGGGGGAGGGGGACGGGGTGGTCAGCGGCTGCGTCAACATGACCGGCGTGCTGGAGGTGGAGACCACCGCCCTCTTTGGGGAGTCCACCGTCAGCCGGATCCTGGAGCTGGTGGAGAGCGCGTCCTCCCGCAAGTCCCGCTCGGAGGACTTTATCTCCAAATTCGCCCGGTACTACACCCCCGCGGTGTGCGCCGGGGCCCTGGCCCTGGGCCTGCTGCCTCCCCTGGTCCGGCTGGCGCTGGGGGCGCCGGGGGAGTGGGCGGTGTGGCTCTACCGGGCGCTGACCTTCCTGGTCATCTCCTGCCCCTGCGCCCTGGTCATCTCCATCCCCCTGAGCTTCTTCGCCGGCCTGGGCGGGGCCAGCCGGGCGGGGGTGCTGATCAAGGGCTCCAACTACCTGGAGACCCTCTCCAAGGTGGACACGGTGGTCTTTGACAAGACCGGCACCCTGACCCAGGGGGTCTTTGAGGTGGGGGGCGTCCACCACGCCGCCCTGCCCCGGGAGAAGCTGATCGAGTACGC
>CANRBW010000185.1 GCA_947628975.1 uncultured Oscillospiraceae bacterium
GACCTGTCCACCGGGACCTACACCACCGGGGCGGGGACCTCCCTGGCGGGGGTGGGGCTGACCCCCGACTTGCCGGTGACGGACCCCCAGGCCCAGCTGGACCGGGCCCTGGAGCTTTTGCGGGAGAGGACGGGTGAGGGCGGATGATCCGGCTGTTGATCGGAAGAGGCGGCGCGGGCAAGTCGGCGCGGGTCCTGGCGGAGATGGCCGAGGGGGCGGCCGCCCGGCCCCAGGTGCTGGTGGTCCCGGAGCAGTACTCCCACCGCGCCGAGCGCAGACTGTGCGCGGCGGGCGGGGCGGAGCTGTCCCTGGCGGGGGAGGTGCTGACCTTCACCCGCATGGCCAACCGGGTCTTCTCCCAGGCCGGAGGGCTGGCCGCCCCGGCGCTGGACCGGGGCGGGCGGCTGCTGGTGATGTACCTGGCGGTGCGGGAGACCCGCCAGGCGCTGAGCGTCTACCGGGCCCCCTCCCGGAAGCCGGAGCTGTTGACCGGCCTGCTGGAGACCCTGGACGAGTGCAAGAGCTGCTGCGTCAGCCCGGAGGCTCTGCTCCGGGCGGGGGAGGCGCTGGAGGGCCCGTCGGGGGACAAACTCCGGGACCTGGGGCTGATCCTGGGGAGCTACGAGGGGCTGTGCGGCAGGCTGGGGGCGGACCCCAGGGACCTGCTGACCCGCCTGGCCCAGGGGCTGGGGGAGTGCGACTGGGGCCGGGGGAGTGACTTCTACTTCGACGGCTTCACCGACTTCACCCCCCAGCAGTCCCTGGTCCTCTCCGCCCTCATGGACCGGGCCCACAGCGTCACCTTCGCCCTGACCTGCGACCACCTGACCGAGGACGAGCAGGGCCTGGGGCCCTTCTCCCCGGCCCGGCGGACCGCCCACGCCCTGATGGACCTGGCCAGGGACCGGGGCCGGGAGGTGCGGGTGGAGACCCTCACCGGCACGGGAGGGGACAAGGACCCCGCCCTGGTGTACCTGGAGCGGGCCCTGTTTGACGAGGACCGGCCCCAGCCTTGGCCCGGGCCGGCGCCGGCGCGGTGCGTCCGGGCCAAGGACCCCCGGCAGGAGGTGGAGTGGACCGCCGCGGAGATCCTGCGCCTCTGCCGGGAGGAGGGCTATCGCTTCCGGGAGATCGCGGTGACCGCCCGGAGCCTGGAGGGGTACGAGGAGCTTTTGAGCTCGGTCTTCCCCCACTACGGCGTGCCCCTGTTCCTGGCCAGGACCCAGGACATCCTGGAAAAGCCGGTCCTGGCCCTGATCACCAGCGCCCTGGACGCGGTGGAGGGGGGCTACCGGCAGGAGGACGTCCTGCGCTACCTCAAGACCGGCCTCACCGGGATCACCGCGGAGGAGGCGGACCGGCTGGAGAACTACGTCCTCACCTGGGAGATCCGGGGGGGCAAGTGGACCACCCCCAAGCCCTGGCATATGCACCCCGACGGCTACGGCCAGAAGTACACCCCCGAGACGGAGGAGACCCTGGCCCGGCTGGACGACCTGCGCCGCCGGGTGATGGCGCCCCTGGAGGAGCTGCGCCGGGCGGAGGGGACCACCGGCCGGGACCGGGCCATCGCCCTCTACGGCTTTTTGGAGCGGATCTGTCTGCCCCAGACCCTGGAGGAGCGGGTGAGCGCCCTGCGCCTGCGGGGGGAGCTGGGCCTGGCCGACGAGTACACCCAGCTCTGGACCATCCTGGTGGAGGCCCTGGAGAGCTGCGCCCGGCTGCTGCGGGACTGGGAGATGGACGCCGAGGAGTTCGCCCGGCTCTTCGCGCTGGTGCTGTCCCAGTACCAGGTGGGCTCCATCCCCGTGGCCCTGGACCGGGTGACGGCGGGGCCCTGCACCCGGCTGGGGTATGAGAGCTACAAGGCGGTGTTCCTCCTGGGCTGTGACGACAAGCACCTGCCCGACTGCCAGAGCCCCGCGGGGCTGTTGACCGACGATGACCGGGAGGCCCTGGCCCGGCTGGGCCTGACCCTGGCCCCCCGGCTGGAGGAGCGGCTCCACCGGGAGATGACGGTGGCCTACAACGCCGTGACCCTGCCCACCCGGCGGCTCTACCTGCTCTGGCCCGCCCAGGCGGAGGGGCAGGAGCGCGCCCCGGCCTTCCTGGTGCCCCGGGTGGAGCGGCTTTTCCCCCAGGCGCGGCCGGAGAGCGCCTCCTCCGGCCCCGACCCCCGTCTGGCCGCCCCGGAGCCGGCCCTGGAGCTGGCGGCGGGGGACCGGCGTCTGCGCGCGGCGCTGGCGGAGGTCCCCGGCCTGGCCCCGCGGGTGGAGCGCCTGGCCGGGGCGGGGGCGCTGGAGCGGGGCAGTCTCTCCGCCCAGGGGGTGGCCGCCCTCTACGGGTCGGGGGCGTCCATGTCCGCCTCCCGGCTGGACCTGTACCGCTCCTGCCACTTCTCCGACTTCATGCGCTTCGGCCTGCGGGCCAGGCCCAGGGAGCGGGCCGACTTCAACGCCGCGGTCTACGGCACCTTCGTCCACGCCGTGCTGGAGGAGGTCCTGCGCCGGTGGGACCGGTCTGTGGACCGCGCCGCCGTCCGGGCCATGACCGCCCAGGCGGTGGAGCGGTATCTGGAGCGGGAGCTGGGGGGGATGGAGGACAAGTCCCCCCGGTTCGTCTACCTCTTTGACCGCCTGCGCAAGACGGTGGAGCGGCTGGCCCTCAACGCCACCGACGAGCTGCGCGGCGGCGACTTCACCCCCATCGCCTTCGAGCTGGGCTTCGGCCGGGACGGCCAGCTCCCGCCGGTGGAGCTGGAGCTGGACGGCTTCCGCGTCAGCGTCAGCGGCTTTGTGGACCGGGTGGACGGCTGGGAGCACGACGGAAAGCTCTATCTGCGGGTGGTGGACTACAAGACCGGCCACAAGGACTTCGACCTGACCGACATCTTCCACGGCATCGGGATGCAGATGCTCCTCTACCTGTTCACCCTGGAGAAGTACGGGCTCCGGTACTTCGGCAAGCCGGTGGTCCCCGCCGGGGTGCTCTACATCCCCGCCAGGGACCCGGTGGTGCGGGGGGACCGGGATATGGACGAGGACCAGCGGCAGAGGGAGCTGGACAAGGCCCTGGTCCGCCGGGGCCTGCTGTTGGACGACCCGGCGGTGCTGGAGGCCATGGAGCGCGCGCCGGACCGGAAGCGGTTTTTGCCCCTGCGGGTGCTCAAGGACGGGTCCCTCTCCTCCCGCGACGTGGCCAGCTTGGCCCAGTTCGGCCGCCTGGCCCGCCACCTGGAGCGGATCCTGGGCCAGGTGGCCCAGGAGCTGAAGGCGGGGAAGGTGTGCGCCGACCCCTACTGGCGGGGAGAGCGGCAAAACGCCTGTCGGCTGTGCCGCTACCGCTCCGCCTGCCAGTTCGAGGAGGACCTGGGCGGCGAGCGCCGCCGCTGGGGCAGACGGCTGAAGGCCCAGGAGTTCT
>CANRBW010000186.1 GCA_947628975.1 uncultured Oscillospiraceae bacterium
GGTCCATCACCTCCAACGTCAAGTCGGACAAGACCCCGGTGGTGGTCCGGGACGGCGGGCGGGAGCTGGCCACGGGGCGGAAAAAGTTCGGCGCCATCCTGGGGGACCGGGTGGAGGTGGGCTGCAACAGCGTGCTCAACCCCGGCACCGTCGTGGGCCGGGACAGCAGAATCTACCCCACCTCCTGCGTCCGGGGGGCGGTGCCCCCCGCCTCCATCTGGAAGACCGGCGGCGTGGTGGTGCCCAAGGTGCCCCGGCCGTAGCCGCCGCCGTTGGGAGGGGCAAGACCCCTCCGGCCTCTCCGCCTCCCCGCCGGGGAGGCTTTTTCTTGCTTTTTGCGGGGGAAACTGATATGATAGCTGTATCGGAATTTCAAAGGGGGCTATGAGATGGAATACACCATTCAAACTTCCGCGCTGACTCTGACGGCCAACGACCTGGGGGGCCTGCTGTGGGGCGTCCGCAAGGCGGACGGCCAGGAGCTGATCTGGGGCGGGGACCCGGCGGTCTGGGGCTTCCGGGCGCCGGTGTGCTTCCCCTGGTGCGGCGTGATCCAGGACAACTGGTTTGAATCCGACGGCGTTTGCCACACCGTCACCTCCAAGCACGGCTTTGTCCGGGACTTCCCCCACCAGCTGGTGGACCAGTCGCCGGACAGCCTGACCTTCCGCTTCGTCCACGACGGCGCGGAGCCCTGGCCCTGGTCCTTCACCTTTGAGACGGTCCACAAGGTGGAGGGGCAACGGGCGTACACCGTCTGCACCGCCGTCAACACCTCGGACAAGCCCATGCCCACCCAGATGGGCTTCCACCCCGCCTTCCGGGTGCCCTTCGTCCCCGGCAGCGCCATGGAGGACTACGAGATCCGGCTGGAGTCCGGCGCGGTGGTCCCGGTGGAAAAGGCCATGTTTGACGCCGGCCCCATCGTCCGCCGGGACGCGGGGGACTGGTGCCGCCTGGTCCACAGACCCAGCGGCAAGTACATCCAGGTGACCACCAAGGGCTGGTACTGCGCGGTGCTGTGGGCCCCGCCCGGCATCCCCGGCTTCCTCTGCCTGGAGCCCTGGGACGGCCAGGTCAACGATTCCCACGACCTGATGGCCCGCCCCGGCGCGTTCTGGATGGAGCCGGAGGAGAGCCGGACCTGGAGCCTGGAGATGGACTTCCAGCTGTAAGAAAAGGAGACGGAGGCGCGATACTATGCGGAGTGAAACGGTAAAAAACGGGGTGGAGCGGGCCCCTAACCGCTCGCTGTTCTACGCCCTGGGCTACACCGCCGAGGAGCTGGAGCGGCCCCTCATCGGGGTGGTGAGCTCCCACAACGAGATCGTCCCCGGCCACATGAACCTGGACAAGATCGCCGAGGCGGTGAAGGCCGGGGTCCGGGCCGCCGGGGGCACCCCCATCGAGTTCCCCGCCATCGCCGTGTGCGACGGCATCGCCATGGGCCACATCGGCATGAAGTACTCCCTGGTGACCCGGGACCTGATCGCCGACTCCACCGAGGCCATGGCCATCGCCCACCAGTTTGACGGGTTGGTGATGATCCCCAACTGCGACAAGAACGTCCCCGGCCTCCTTATGGCGGCGGCCCGGCTGAACCTCCCCACCATCTTCTGCTCCGGCGGGCCCATGCTGGCCGGGCGGCTCCGGGACGGCCGGCGCTCCTGCCTGAGCCATATGTTTGAGGCGGTGGGGGCCTACAAGGCCGGGAAGCTGGACGAACAGGGCGTGCAGGACTATGAGGAGAACGCCTGCCCCTCCTGCGGTTCCTGTTCGGGGATGTACACGGCAAACTCCATGAACTGCCTCACCGAGGCCCTGGGCATGGCCCTGCGGGGCAACGGCACCATCCCGGCGGTGTGGTCCCACCGGCTGCGCCTGGCCAAGCACACGGGGATGCAGATCATGGAGCTGGTCCGCCGGGACATCAAGCCCCGGGACATCATGACCCCCGCCGCCTTCCACAACGCCGAGACGGTGGACATGGCCCTGGGCTGTTCCACCAACTCCATGCTCCACCTGCCCGCCATCGCCCACGAGTGCGGGCTGGACATCGACTTCGACATGGCAAACGACATCTCCCGCCAGACCCCCAACCTCTGCCACCTGGCCCCCGCCGGGGACACCTTCATGGAGGACCTGGAGGCCGCCGGCGGCGTCTGGGCGGTGATGAAGGAGCTGACCAAGAAAAACCTGCTGGACACCTCCCTCATGACCGTCACCGGCAAGACCATCGCCGAGAACCTGGAGGGGGTGGTCAACCTGGACCCGGAGATCATCCGGCCCATCGACAAGCCCTACTCCCCCTACGGCGGCATCGCCGTGCTCAAGGGCTCCCTGGCCCCGGAGGGCTGCGTGGTCAAGCAGGCCGCCGTGGCCCCTGAGATGATGACCCACACCGGCCCCGCCCGGGTCTTTGACAGCGAGGAGGACGCCATCGCCGCTATCTACGAGGGAAAAATCGTCTCCGGCGACGTGGTGGTCATCCGCTACGAGGGCCCCAAGGGCGGGCCCGGTATGCGGGAGATGCTCAACCCCACCTCCGCCATCGCGGGCATGGGGCTGGACAAAGAGGTGGCCCTCATCACCGACGGCCGCTTCTCCGGGGCCACCCGGGGGGCCTCCATCGGCCACGTCTGCCCGGAAGCCGCCCAGGGCGGGCCCATCGCCCTGGTGGAGGAGGGCGACCAGATCGCCATCGACATCCCCAACTGCAAGATCGACCTGCTGGTGGACCAGGCCACCCTGGACGCCCGCCGGGCCAAGTGGACCCCCAAGGCCCCCAGCGTCACCACCGGCTACCTGGCCCGGTATGCCAAGCTGGTCTCCAGCGCCGCCAAGGGGGCCGTGCTGGAGTGAGTCGACCCGGCGGAGCGGACGGAAAACGGAAGGAGGGCATCCCAATGGCAGAGACAAAGAAACCCCGCAAGACCCACAACATCACCCACGTGGGGGAGACCGCCCCCGACCCCAAGCCGGTCCAGACGGTGGAGAAGGGCAGCGCCACGCCCCGCCGGGTGGGCGCGGCGGTCCTCTGGGTGGCGGCCATCGCGCTGGAGGTGCTGGCCCTGCTCATCCTGGTGGGCAAGATCTCCACCGGCGAGACCCTGCGCTGGGTCCTGGGCGTCGGGGCGCTGGCGCTGGACCTGGGGTGCGTCATCGCCGGCTCCCTGCTGTGGAAGAGGGCCAACCGCATCGCCCCGGCCTCCAAGGCGAGCCCGGTGAAGTTCTGGCTGTGGAACAACATGGGGGTCATCGCCTGCGTGCTGGCCTTCGTCCCCTTTGTGATCTTGATGCTCACCAACAAGGAGGCCGACGGCAAGACCAAGGCGGTGGCCTCGGTGGTGGCGGTGATCGCCCTGCTGGTGGGCGGGCTGGTCTCCTACGACTTCGACCCC
>CANRBW010000187.1 GCA_947628975.1 uncultured Oscillospiraceae bacterium
GTATTGATGGCCATGCCGCCCCAGCCGCAGATGCCGATGATGCCGATCCGGTCCGGGTCCACGTTCTCCTGGACGGATAGGAAGTCCACCGCCGCCTGGAAGTCCTCGGTGTTGATGTCGGGGGAGGCCATGTACCGGGGCGCGCCGCCGCTCTCCCCGGTGAAGGAGGGGTCGAAGGCCAGGGTGAGGAAGCCCCGCTCCGCCATGGTCTGGGCGTAGAGCCCGGCGGCCTGCTCCTTCACCGCCCCGAAGGGGCCGCACACCGCGATAGCGGCCAGGGGCCCCGCCGCGCCCTTGGGCGTGTAGAGGTCGGCGGCCAGGGGGATGCCGTAGCGGTTGGGGAAGGTCACCTTGCGGTGGTCCACCTTGTCGCTTTTGGGAAAGGTCTTGTCCCACGCCTGGGTCAGGGTCATCTGGTCCATGGATGCGTCCTCCTTTGTCCTTCTTTTGCCCGTTGGCGAGCTCTTCCCCTCCATTGTAGCCGCCGGGGCGGGAAATAGCAAATACTTCATTTCTATAACGTGTTATTCTTGCGGTGAATAACACTTTCTGCTATACTGGGGGCGGAGGTGGTCTTATGGAGGTCCGCGTCCTGCGGTATTTTCTGGCGGTGGCCAGGGAGGGGAGCGTCACCCGGGCGGCCCGGCAGCTCCACATCTCCCAGCCCACCCTGTCCCGGCAGCTGAAGGACCTGGAGGGGGAGCTGGGGAAGAAGCTCCTGGTCCGGGGGAGCGCCTCCGTCCGGCTGACGGAGGAGGGGATGCTCCTCCGCAAACGGGCGGAGGAGATTTTGGACCTGGTGGACAAGACGGAGGAGGAGTTCAAGGCCCTGGGGGAGGTGAACGGCGGGGACGTGCACATCGGCGCGGCGGAGTCCCCGGGCATCCGGTATCTGGCCCGGCGGGTCCGGGCGCTCCAGGAGAAGTACCCCGGGATCCGCGTCCACCTGTACAGCGGCGACCGGGGCGACCTGGCGGAGCGGATGGAGCGGGGACTGCTGGACTTTACCGTTCTGGTGGAGGCCAACGACCTGTCCCGCTACCACGCCCTGCCCCTGCCGGGGGAGGACGCCTGGGGGGCCATCCTGCGCCGGGACCACCCGCTGGCGGGGCGGGAGAGCTTCGGGCCGGAGGAGCTGACCGGGATCCCCCTGATCTGCCCCCGGCAGGGCCTGCGGGAGGAGCTGCCCCGCTGGTTCCAGGAGCGGATGGACCGGCTGAACATCGTGGCGACCTACAACCTGGCCTACAACGGCGGGGTGTTGGCCAGGGAGGGGCTGGGGTGTATGCTCACCTTCGACGGGCTGGTGGACACCGGCCCGGACAGCCCCCTGTGCTTCCGGCCCCTGGTCCCGGCCCTCCGGTCCCGGCTGTTTTTGACCTGGAAGAAATACGCGGTGTTCTCCCCCGCGGCGGAGCTGCTGCTGAAGGAGCTCCGGGGGGAGGGGTGACGCGCCCGGGAGGGAGGCGAGGCCCTGCCGGCGAAAAAAAGGAAGCGGCGCGCGCCGCTTCCTTTCTTTTCGGCCGGTCCGCTCAGCCGCCCGCGGCGACCGCCGCGCACTGGGGGGCCTGGGCGCCGTTCAGCCAGAAGAGCTTGAACCGGGCCGGGTCGCCGATCTGGGCGCTGGGGGACTGGGCGGTGATGGCCTTGACGCCGACCAGCGCGCCCTTGCCGTCGTAGGAGGCCACGAAGACGGTGTGGCCCTGGGGGATGGCGCCCTGGGTGACGGTGAGCAGGCCGGTCTTGGAGGAGTAGCTCCACCGGAGCTCCTGGCGGTCGCCCAGGGTGCCGGAGAGGGCCCGCTCCACGTCGATGTCGAAGGTGGCGGTCTTCCGGGCGTAGGTGACGGTGACCGGCCGGACCCCGGCGGTGTCGGTGTTGAAGCCGCTGACGGTGTAGTCATACCGGCCCAGGGTCTGGACGCCGCCGTCCCGGAAGTGGGCGGTGACCACCAGGCCGGTCAGGTCCTTGTCCGCCTTGAGGTCGTAGTCCACCCGGCTGGGGGGCGCGGCGATCTCGATGTGGTCCAGGGTGTCCACCACCAGGGTGAAGGTGCAGCTCTTGCCGCCGGAGGTGGTGGCGGTGACGGTGGTGGAGCCCCGGCGGTTGCCGTAGAGGGCGACGCCGTCCTTCACCGTGGCGATGTTGGCGTCCGCCACCGTCAGGGTGACCAGGTCGTTGGCCCCGGCGGGGGAGAGGGTGAAGGTGGGGATCGCCGTCAACCCCTGGCCCAGGGTGAAGGTGCCGCCGGGCAGGACGATGGACTGGGCGGGGACGGAGTTATCCACAAAGGTCTTGGCCCGCTTCTCGGTGGCCCAGGTCTGGGCGTAGCTCCCCGGCCAGCCCCGGACGGTGGTCTTGGTGGGGTAGGAGATGGCGTTGTCCCCGATGGAGGTGACCGAGGGGGGGATGGCCACGTCGGTGAACAGGGTGTCCTGGTAGAAGGCGTTCGCCCCCACCGTCCGCACCCCGGCGGGCAGGACGATGGCCGCCAGGCTGGTGCAGTTGGCAAAGGCGTAGGTGGGGATCTCGGTGAGCCCCTGGGACAGGGTCACCTGGGCCAGCCGGGGGTCCTTCTGGAAGACGTAGCTGCCCAGGGAGGTCACCGTGTCGGGCAGGACCACCGTCTCCAGGGCGGCGCAGTTCTGGAAGGCGTAGGACCCGATGGTGGTCAACCCCTCGTTCAGGTCCAGCTGGGTGAGGGCGGCGCAGTCCTGGAAGCAGTTGGAGCCGATGGAGACCAGGTCGTTGCCCGTCTTCACCGCGGCCAGGGAGGTACAGCCCTGGAAGGCGGAGGAGCCCAGCGCGGTCACGCCGTCGGGGAGGTCCACGGAGAGCAGACCCGCGCAACCCTGGAAGGCGGAGGAGTCAATGGCGGTGACCGTGGCGGGGAGGAAGGAGAGGTCCTCCAACGCGGCGCAGTTATAAAAAGTGGAGCTGTTGATTTTGGTGATCCCCTCAGGCAGACTGATACGCTTCAGGGAGGAGCAGTTATAGAACATGGAGCGGGGAATATCCAGGGCGGTTTGAGACAAGGTGATCTCCGTCATGCCGGAACAGCCATAGAAAAGTTCACTTCCGTAGGAGGTAACAGAATCGGGGAGGACCACGTGGTCCAAATGCTCGCAATATTGAAAGGCATAAGAACCAATGGACGTTATCGTGTTAGGAATAACAATATCTTTGAGATTGGTACAATTTCTGAAGGCGCTTGCTCTAATGGCAGTAACCGTGTTCGGAATTTCAATATGGGTCAGGCCGGTGCAGTTCCAAAAAAGTCCCTCTGGTATTTCGGAGATACCCTCCCCGAAAGTAATGTGGTCCAGAGAAGAACATCCGGAAAAGTTACCTTGGTTAAAAGTTTCACACCACTCAAGCGTGCTCGGAATGTAGA
>CANRBW010000188.1 GCA_947628975.1 uncultured Oscillospiraceae bacterium
TCTATGACGAAACCGGGAAACAGGTATATCCCGCCCAGCCCTACCTCGTAAAAGTGACCGCCACCGGCCTCCGCATTCGGACCGGCCCCGGCACCGGCTACAACGCCACCGGCACCATCGACCCCGGCACCTACACCATCGTGGAGGAAAGCGCCGGAGCGGGCAGCACCGCCGGATGGGGCAAGCTCAAGAGCGGGGCCGGGTGGATCGCCCTGGACTACGCCCAAAAAATCTGACCAAAGGCACCCCCGCACTTTTTGCGCGAGGGTGCCGCTTTCTTTGCCCCCTGTCGCCGCGTCAGACGGCCCACAGTGGCCTTTTATCAGTGGGGGAGTAAAGATATACCCCCTCGGCCTACCGGTGGCCTTTTTTCCGCCGGAAAAAGGCCAGGAGCGGCACAAGGGGGAAGAACAAGGACAAGGGCAGAAATAAAGAACGGTGTGCGGCCCCGTGTGGAGCCGTACACCGCCCGCCGGATATATCCCTCAGTAGAGGGTAATCGTGAAGCCCATCCGCTGGAGATAGGCCGAAGCCTGGGCCTCTTGGGTAAAGGTGCGGGATTTCTTCTTCTGGCGATCCCGCCCAAGGACCACCGTGTCCCCGATACCCTTAACCACCCACTGGACCTTCCCCCGCTTTTCGACGGAGTTAAAATAGACCATCTCGCCCTTGGCGTTCGCCAGTTTCATTTTCAGAACCTCCTTCACCCTGGGCCTCCCGGTCACGCCGGGAGGCTTGCAACTACAGCTTCATAATGCGCCAGCAGGACCCGCTCCTTCTGGACCGTTTCGGAATCCTCGCCCCAGTCCCAGACGTGCCGCTGGAGCAGCGGGCGGAGGCCGTCGGCCTTTTCCTGGAAGTAGGCCCGGACCCCGGACCAATCCCGGACGCCCTCGGCCACAACCTCGATCTCGGCGTGGGCGGCGTTCCAGCCGTTGGCGTCGTGCCGGAGAGACATCGAATTCGTACACGTGAGGATGGGCCAGAACCCCACCCGGTACTTGGAAACGCTGATCTTTCCGGCCTTCGAGATTTTCACCAGAGCGTGGTCGCTGCCGGACCAGGAAGGATCACCGGGGGAGTTGGTAACAAGCCAGAGAGCGTTGTCGGTTTTGAAGTACGCCCCGGAGGTCCGAACGATGGACCCCGTCCGAATTTCCACACCGTTTTTATCTAACATGGTAAACACCCTTTCTGCCCTCGTAACCTCCGGGGCGGGAGATTTTCAAATCAGGCGGGCTCGGAAGCCAGATCATCCAGCACCCAGAGGGCCGCTTCCTTCGCCTCAGCGAAGGTGCGGAAGGAGCGGACCACCGTCCACACGGTCCCGTCGAACTTCTGGACCGAATAGGGGAGGAACACCTTCCCGAAAACGTCCTTCAGAATACGGACATCCCCACAGCGCCATTCTTTGAAGAACCTGGAGTGATTTGTTTTGAACTTCATTTTTCGTTCCCCCGTTCCTTAGTGTGGCTGTATGTTAGCAAGCGGGTGTATGCTTTGCAATCTGGAATATGGTCCAAAAAGTAGGCCGCGTGTATGTCAGCTTTGACGATTGACAATAAACCTACGTGCGTATATGATGGAAGGGCAAAAGGAGGTGCGGAACTTGAAAACACGGACGCTGGCAATGATAGACAACCTCACGCCGATAGAGCGGCGACGGCTGGAACTGGACATGACCAGGGCGGAGCTTTCCCACCAGAGCGGCGTGAACAAGGGGACCCTGGAAGCCTGGGCGAACCGGAAGCGGATTCCCCGGGACGTGTACGTGCTACGGAAGGTGGCCCAGGCCCTACAGTGCCACATCGAGGACCTGCTGGAGCCGGACCCGGACGAAGTGGAGGCGGCGGAGTGAACGGCCTGCGGACCCCCGCCCGCTTCATCGGGGAAACCTCCTGCGGCTTCATTTCGGGCTGGCTGTACGAGGTACGAGTGGAGCGGCGGCCCGGCAGCCCCTACCTCTGGGTGGTAGACCTACACGGCCCAGGGCGGTGCCCCTACACCACCATGGGGACCCTGGCCGCCAACTGGCGCATTCCGGCGGACAAGACCGGCCCCGACTTCGGGGAGGAATACCGCTGGCAGCGGGAACATGACCGGCCAGCCGGGAACAGCTGGCGGCGGGCATAAGGAAACCCCCGGCCACTGGCCGGGGGCCTTTGCGTCCCTGGGGTTAGTCCATCTGGCAATAATCCATGGCGTCATATCCCAGCGCCTGGAGGGCCGCCACCATAGCCTCGGCGTTCCGGCTGCGGGCATTGCCCTGGCCCCTGGTGTCCGGGCGGAACACGTAGTGCTTCCGGCCCAGCTCCCACACGAAGCAGTCGGTCCCGGCTTCCTTGGCCGCCTGCCGGACCTTGGAGAGCGGCCAGCGGGGAAGGCAGACAGCAGCGGAATCGAAGTTACAGGTCCCGCCGTCCTCCGGATCAGCGTCCTCGGCGGCCCGGCCAGCGGCCAGAGCGGCCCGGAGATCATCCCGGAGTTTGGCATACCGCCCGGAGAGCGGGGCCGGGGCGGCGGCCTGCTTCCCTACCACATACCGGTCATAATAGGACCGGTAGAGGCGCTGGGCTTCGGAGAGGGAATCGACCTCCGCCGTCTGCAGCTCGTAGCCGTCGGAGCGGAGAACGACCACCTCGAAGCGGCCCGGCTCCAGCTCGGCCACGTCCAGGACCACCCAGGCCCCGGAGGCCCCCGGCCCGCCGTAGTGAAGCCCGGCGGTGGCGGCGTGCGTCTTTTCGTAAGCGTTCATGTTGTAACCCCCTTAGAATTCATACCCGGCACAGCGGGCGGTTTCGACCATAGCGTTGAAAGCCCGCTTCCCGATGGAGTTGTACCAGCGGGTCTTGCACACCCGGCCATCCTTCGCGTAGTCGGCCACGCACACACCGGCGGCCTCGTAGATGGACACCTCGATGGAGTAGGTGGAGAGCTTCTTGCCGTACCACACAACCTCGACTTCCTGATACCATTTCCGGCGGAGGATAACAGCGCCGCCGCCCCCGTGATAATCCTTCACCGCGAACCCGTGGAGCTTCAAGGCTTCCGCCAGATCAAACTTCTTAGCCATTTCGTATTTCCTCCGTTCCTTTAGTGTGGCTGTATGTTAGCAAACGGGTGTATGCTTTGCAATATGGAATATGGTCCAAAAAGTAGGCCGCGTGTATGTCTGCTTTGACGAAAGAAAAAAGGCACCCAGCACAAGGCTGGATGCCTATTTTTCAGCGCCGCCGGGGCAGCGGCATGGCCAGAACGAACACCGGGCCGACGAAGTAAATCGCGGCTGGTTCGCCTGGTTCCCCTATGGTGGAGGGCTGGGGACCATATACGAACCGG
>CANRBW010000189.1 GCA_947628975.1 uncultured Oscillospiraceae bacterium
CCCAAGCGGCCTACCCGCAGAAAGCCCTCCTTTTCAATATGGGTGACAATGAAGCCGATGGAGTCCATGTGGGCGGCCAGCATGACCCGCGCGCCGGGGCCCCGCTTGCGGACGATGAGGTTGCCCATCACGTCGGTGTGGATCTCGTCGGCGTAGAGGGCGGCCAGGCTCCGGATCTTCTCCGCCACCTGCTTCTCCTGGCCGGAGGGGCCAAAGCGGCTGTTGATGTCCTTCAGGGCGTTGAACAGATTCATTCCGCGCTCTCTCCTTCCCACTGCCGGGCCCAGGCCCCGATAAAGAGCCGGGCCAGCTTCAGCATCCCTTCACAGTCGGCCAGACTGACCACCCCGGCGGGGGCGTGCAGATAGCGCACCGGGGCGGACAGGGCGCACACCCGCGCCCCGGTCCCGCGGCGCTGGATGGCCCTGGCGTCGTTCCCGCCGGCGATGAGCTCCTTGGTCTGCCAGGGTAGGCCCTCCTGTCGGGCCAGGTCCCGGAGGGTGTCGAACAGCTCCCGGTCGTAGAGGGTGCCGCTGTCCACCAGGGAGATGACCGGGCCGCCCCCCACCCGGCAGACCCGCTTGTGGGCCTCCACGCCGGGGAGGTCGGCGGCGGTGGTGGTCTCCAGCACCAGGGCGGTCTCCGGCCGGACCGAGAAGGCCGCCCCCAGGGCGCCGCGGGTGCCCACCTCCTCCTGGACGGTGAAGGCGAAGGTCACCTCGGTGTCCAGCTCCTCCTCCAGCAGCCGCAGCAGGACCGCGCAGCCCACCCGGTCGTCGATGGCGCGGGCCTTGAACAGCCCGTCACCAAAGGGCTCCGGGGCGCAGACGAAGGTGCCGCAATCCCCCGGAGAGACCAGCCGCAGGGCGGCGGCCCGGTCCGGCGCGCCGATGTCGATGTAGAGGCTGTCGGTCTTGGGGACCCGCTCCTCCTCCTCCCGGTCCACCAGGTGGATGGCCTTCAGGCCGATGACGCCGGGGACCCGGTCCGGGCCCAGCTCCACCGGCTTGCCGATGGCCACCCGGCGGTCCACCCCGCCCACGAAGTCGAACCGCAGAAAGCCGCCGTCGGTGACGCCGGTGACGATGACCCCCACCTCGTCCATATGGGCGGCCAGCAAAAGCCGCCTCCGGGCGGGGCGGCGGCCGCCCTTGACCACGATGAGGTTGCCCAGGGCGTCCACCTCCATGGAGCGCAGGTCCAGCTCCTCGGCCCGGGGGGCCAGGCGGTCGGTGAGATAGCGGCGGACCTGGTCCTCCTCCCCGGAGACCCCCCGCAGGGCGCACAGTTCCCGGAGCAGTTCAAGCATAGCGGGGGACCTCCTCTCCGATTCCCTTCACAAAGGCCGCCAGGAGGCGGGCCGTGTCCGCCAGGTCCCGGCGGTGGACCGTCTCGATGGGGGTGTGCATATAGCGCAGGGGAACGGACAGAACGGCGGTGGCCACCCCCTCCCGGCTGACCTGGAGGGGCCAGCCGTTGGTGCCGGAGTTCCCGGCCATGACCTCCACCTGATAGGGCATCTCCAGCTCCCTGGCCTTGGCCTCCAGCCGCCGGGACATCCAGCGGGTGCAGTTGGGCCCCAGGCCGATGACCGGCCCGCCGCCCAGGGGGAAGGTCTTCTCCTTGGGGGCGTCCGGGCTGTCGCCGTGGGTCACGTCCACCGCCACGCAGCAGTCGGGCCGCGCGCCGTAGGCGGCGGCGATGGCCCCGGCGCTGTTGGTCTCCTCCCGGACCGAGCCCAGGACGTACAGGTCCACGTCCAACTCCTCCCCCGCCAGGCGCTCCAGCGCGTCCAGCAGGAGGACGAAGCAGGCCCGGTCGTCCAGGGCCTTGCCGCACAGCAGGTCCGGCCCCAGGGGGGCGCAGTCGGCCCGGTAGACGGCGGGGGTGCCCACGGGGACGCGGGCCTGGGCCTGGGCCTGGGAGAGGCCCACGTCCAGATAGAGTTTGGAGACGGGCAGGGACTTGTCCATCTCTTCCCGGCTCTGGACGTGGGGCGGCAGACAGGCCACCACGCCGGAGAGGGGCGGGTCGGTCAGCACGGTCAGCTCCCGGTCGGGGAGCATCCGGGGGTCCACCCCGCCCAGGGTGGTGAAGCGGAGGAACCCCTCCTCATGGCCGGTGACCAGAAAGCCGATCTCGTCCAGATGGGCGTCCAGCAGGAGCCGCCTGGCCCCGGGACGGCCGCAGCGCCGGACCCCCACCAGGTTGCCCAGGGGGTCCAGCCAGGTCCGGTCCATGTAGGGGTCCAGCAGCTTCCGGGCCGCCTGGGCCACGGGGGCCTCAAAGCCAGAGGGGCCCCCCTCCCCCGCCAAACGCGCCAGGGCGTTTTCCACATCCATCCGGGCCTACCCCCTGTTCTTCAACTCTTCCACCAGCGCCTTGAACACCCGTCCCCGCTCCATGAAGTTCTTGAAGCGGTCGAAGGCCGCGCAGGCGGGGCTCAGGATGACCACGTCCCCCGCCCCGGCGGCGGCGTAGGCGTCCTCCACCGCCCCGGCGAGGTCGGGGGTCTCCACGATGGGCAGGAGGGCCGGGTCGTAGCCGGGGGCGGCCTCCACCGCCGCCCGGATCTTCCCCGCCGTGTCCCCGGTGAGGATCAGCCGCCGGACGTGGGCGACCACCTCGGGGCCCAGGGCGTCGAAGGGGATGTGCTTGTCGTAGCCCCCGGCGATGAGGATGACCTTTTGGGGGAAGGAGCGCAGCCCCGCAATGGTCCGGGAGGGGCTGGTGCCGATGGAGTCGTTGTACCAGCGGGCGCCGCGGATGGCGCCGCACAGCTCGATGCGGTGCTCCACCCCGGCGAAGCTCCGGGCGAACTCCCGGATGGCGCCGGCCGGGACCAGCTCCTTCACCGCGGCGATGGCCGCCATGTAGTTTTCCACGTTGTGGTCGCCGGGCAGGAGGATGTCCTCCCGGTCCAGCACCGCCCGCTCCCCCTTGCCGTCCCGGAGAAAGACCTTCCCCTCCCGGAGGAAGACCGCCTCCCCCTGGGGCTCGCTCTGGCGGCTGAACCAGACCACCCGGCCGGGGGCCTCCGGGGCGAAGGCGGCGGCGGTGGGGTCGTCCCGGTTGAGGATCGCCCGGTCATAGGGCTTCTGCCAGGCCAGGATGTTGCGCTTGGCGGCGATATACTCGGCCATGTCGGTGTGCTTGTCCAGGTGGTTGG
>CANRBW010000190.1 GCA_947628975.1 uncultured Oscillospiraceae bacterium
GCATAAACCAGCTGCCTCGTGCAACGATAGACGGCGTACATCTGCTGTATCTCGCAGGGGCGGGTGGGCTTTCAGCTTCCAGCATAAGCCTTGACGGGCCTCTCGTGGATAGGCGTTCAGGCTTGCTGTATCTTGCGAAGATAGGCAGTGTTCTCTGCTGTTCCTATCAGGGGCGGGCGGGCTTTCAGCTTCCAGCAACCGGTCTGCGATAACCTTGCGGGGCTAGGCGGTGTTCTATGCTGGACGTCGCAAGGCTAGGCGCTGTTCTCTGCTGTCTCAAACAGGGGCGGGCGGGGATTCAGCTTCCGCGGGAGTTGTTGCTTTGCCCGGTTCGGGCAAAACGATTGAAACGACAAAAAGCAAATGTTGCCGGAAGCTAAAGCCCCACCCGCCCCTGTGAGATACAGCAGATGTACCATGTCTAGCCTTGCAAAGTTCAGTAAAGAACAGCGTCTATCCTTGCAAGATACAGCAGATGTACACCGCCTAGTTCTGCAACGTCCAGCAGAAGTACAGTGCCTATCCTTGCAAAGTTCAGCAAAGAACAGCGCCTAGTCTTGCAAGAGTCAGCAGCCGTACACCGTCTAGCTCTGCAACGTACAGCAGCTGTACCGCGTCTGGCTCCGCGGCGCGCGGCGGGCGTCGGCCGTGGGCGGGTGGAAAATGGATTGACAACGCCGGGGGGGCGCATTACAATAGAACTCGACAACGGCGTCTGTCCCGCCCCGGCCGGGGAGGGGACGGGCGCTTTCACCGTCAGAAGGAGCGTGACAGGAAATTGTCCATGCACAGCAAGCCGCGGGAGGAGTGCGCCGTCTTCGGCGTCAGCCTGAAACCGGAGCAGGAGGGCGAGGCGGCCGGGATCTGCTATAACGCCCTCCTGGCCATGCAGCACCGGGGCCAGGAGGGTGCGGGCATCGCCGTGAGCCAGGGCAGCGCCCTCCCCTGCGTCAAGGGCCTGGGACTGGTCAGCGAGGTCTTTGACCAGAAGGCCATGGCCCAGCTGCCGGAGAGCCGCTGCGCCATCGGCCACACCCGCTACTCCACCACCGGGGCCAGCACCCCCGACAACGTCCAGCCCTTTGTCAGCGACTTCCTCACCGGGCGGATCGCCACCGCCCACAACGGCAACGTGACCAACTCCGCCGCCCTGCGCGGCCGCCTCAAGGAGCTGGGTCTGGACTTCTCCGCCACCAGCGACACCGAGGTCATCTCCGCCCTGATCGCCTACATCACCATGCGCTCCGGCCAGCTCTTCACCGGGGTGCTGGACGCGGCCAAGCTGCTGGTGGGGGCCTTCTGCCTGGTGGCCATGGGCAGCAACCACAAGCTGGTGGCGGTGCGGGACCCCAACGGCTACCACCCCCTGTGCATCGGCGAGAACGAGCACGGCCTGGCCGTGGCCAGCGAGACCTGCGCCCTGGACAGCTGCGGCTTCCGCTTCCTCCGGGACGTGGAGCCGGGGGAGGCGCTGCTCATCGAGGACGGGCAGATCGTCCGCTCCCAGATCGCCCTCACCGCCCGGCGGCGGAGCCTGTGCGTCTTCGAGTATGTCTACTTCGCCCGGCCCGACTCGGTCATCGACGGGCTGAGCGTCTATCAGGCGCGGCTGAACATGGGCCGCCAGCTGGCCAGGGAGCACCCGGTGGAGGCGGACGTGGTCTGCGGCGTGCCGGACAGCGGCCTGGACGCCGCCCAGGGCTACTCCCTGGAGAGCGGCATCCCCCTGGGCACTGGGTTCGTGAAGAACCGCTATATCGGCCGCAGCTTCATCTTCCCCACCCAGGCCCAGCGGGAGAACGCCGTGGCCCTGAAGCTGAACCCCCTCCGGGCGGCGGTGGCGGGCAAACGGGTGGTGCTGGTGGACGACTCCATCGTCCGGGGCACCACCTGCGCCCGGATCGTGGCGGCCATCCGGGGGGCGGGGGCCAGGGAGGTCCACCTGCGTATCTCCGCGCCCCCCTTCCTCCACAACTGCTACTTCGGCACCGACATCGGCGAGGAGGACGAGCTCATCGCCAACCGCCTCTCCCTGGAGGAGATCCGCCGCCAGACCGGGGCGGACACCCTGGGCTACATCAGCATGGAGGGCCTGCGCGGCGCCTGCCGGGAGTCCCGGCTGGAGCTGTGCGACGCCTGCTTCACCGGCGACTACGCCACCTGGGTGGACCGGGACGCCTGAGCCGGGACCACTGGCAGACAAAAAGCCGCCTGGGAAGGGATAGGCCCTTCCCAGGCGGTTTTTGCCTAGCCTCCCGCGGCCGGAGCGCCGGTCAACACAGCAAAGGCGCCGTCCCGAAGGACCGCGCCTTGCCGGTTTTGGATCGAGGTCGCCCGGCCCGCTCCGGAGGAGGCACCGGGTCAAGGGGTCACTGGGGGATGACGTTGACGGCGCGGAGCTTACCGTTGCCGCGGGGGTCGGGCTCGGTGTCGAAAGTGACCTTCTGGCCCTCGGCCAGGGTCTTAAAGCCGTCGACCTGAATGGCGGAGAAGTGGACGAAAACGTCCTCGCCGCCCTCGTCGTTGGCGATGAAGCCAAAACCCTTGGTCTCGTTGAACCACTTGACGGTACCCTGATACATTTTGATTACCTCCTGAGAATTGTTTGTCTGTAAACAAAAAGCCCACGTCTGGATAAGTCATCGACTATGACTTACGCCTGACGTGAGCCCTAGTTACCTGTGCAGACTACATGCAGTATAGCACCCTTTTCCACTTCTGTCAATGGCTACTTTTGTTTCTTTTGGGGACAAATTACAGAATGGTGGGGAGATTTTCCAAAAATTAGGGTGAGTTGGGGCGGTCCAGGACATACTTTTCCACCGCCAGGCCCACGCCGCCGGCGGCGTGGTGACCGGCGCGGTACCGGGCCGCCCCGGCGGCCTCCGGCGTGGCGTTGGCCATGGCGAAGGACCAGTGGGCGTAGCGGAGCATCTCCAGGTCGTTGTCGGCGTCCCCGAAGGCCATCACCTGGTCGGGGGTCAGGCCCAGGCTCTGGGTCAGGGCGGCCAGGGCCCTCCCCTTGTGGACGCCGGGGGCGTTGAGTTCCATATTGCTGCCCAGGGCGCCGGTGAAGGCCAGGGGGCCGGTGGCGGCGATCTCCCCGGCCACCTGGGCGCGGACGGCGTCGGGGACGAAGAAGATGTCGAACTTGCCGGGGGGA
>CANRBW010000191.1 GCA_947628975.1 uncultured Oscillospiraceae bacterium
GGCGTCGATATGGGCCATGATGCCGATGTTTCTGGTGTTCTCTAAGCTAACTTTTCTAGGCATATCTGTTTAACTCCCCTTGGGTTTACCAGCGGTAGTGGGCGAACGCCTGGTTGGCCTCGGCCATCTTGTGGACGTCCTCGCGCTTCTTCACGGCGGCGCCGGTGTTGTTGGCCGCGTCCATGATCTCGCCGGCCAGGCGCTCCCGCATGGTCTTCTCGCCCCGGCCGCGGGAATAGGTGGTCAGCCACCGGAGGCCCAGGGTCTGCCGCCGCTCGGGGCGGACCTCCATGGGCACCTGGTAGGTGGAGCCGCCCACGCGGCGGGATTTGGTCTCCAGGCTGGGCATGATGTTCTCCAGCGCGGCGGTAAACACGTCAAGGGGCTCCTTGTCGGTCTTCTCTTTGATGATGTCAAAGGCGCCGTAGACGACCTTCTGGGCCACGCCCTTCTTGCCGTCGAGCATGATACTGTTGACAAGCTTAGTGACTAAGACGGAATGATACAGCGGGTCGGGCAGGACCTCCCGCTTGGGTACGTTTCCTCTTCTGGGCACTTCGCTTCCCTCCTTCATATAAAAATGAATTTCATAGGTACTCGAAGCGTTTTGTTGGAACGGTTCGTGTAGGCCCGCCGGAAACGCGCCCGTGATCTATCGGGTACGCACGGCAGGGCGTGCGGGGAAATGCTGATTGGGGCGGTCGGCTTACTTCTTGCCGGCCTTGGGACGCTTGGCGCCGTACTTGGAGCGGGCCTGCATACGGCCGGAGACGCCCTGGGTGTCCAGAGTGCCGCGGATGATGTGGTAGCGCACGCCGGGCAGGTCCTTGACACGGCCGCCGCGGATCATCACCACGCTGTGCTCCTGCAGGTTGTGCCCCACGCCGGGGATATAGGCGGTGACCTCGTAGCCGTTGGTCAGCTTCACACGGGCGATCTTACGAAGGGCCGAGTTGGGCTTCTTGGGGGTCGAGGTACGCACCGCGGTGCAGACGCCTCTCTTCTGGGGAGAGGGCAGGTCGGTCTCCTGGTTCTTGATGGTGTTCAGGCCGAACTGCATGGCGGGGGCGGTGGACTTGTAGGTGGCGCTCTTGCGTCCCTTACGGACCAGCTGGTTGAACGTAGGCATAGTGTTCCTCCTTTCTCAAGTTTGAATGTTATATTTTAACAAAATACCCCGGGGGCTATTCTGTTAAAACCTAGAGAATGATGGCGCAGCAGGCCGCGCCCACGGCGATCTCGCAGGCGGCGCCCAGCTGGGCCATGGTGGCGCTCTCCTCCACCGCGGTCCCGGCGGCCCGGGCCAGCTCCGCCAGCGGGGCGGTGAGGGTGGGGTCGGCGTCCTGGGCCAGGAAGAGTTTCCTGACCCGACCGGCGCTCAGGGCCCTGCGGGTCTGCTTGGCGCCCACGACGCGCCGGGCCTGGGACAACTCCTCCAGCAAACCGGACCCCTCCTTCCGCGTTTACACCGGACATACCGGCGCAATTTGGCATTATACCACGCAAGCGTCCTCCCGTCAAGGAAAATTTACCGTTTTTTCCGTCCCCGGTAGCCCTTTCTGGGCTTGAACACCCCGAAGCGGAGGATCAGAAACAAGATCAGCACCCCCAGCGCCACCAGGGCGGCCTTCACCCAGGTCTGGGAGAAGAAGTCCTTGGCCTGGCGGATCCGCCAGAGGACCGCGCTGCGCTCCACCGAGGCGGCGGCCACCAGCTTCACCGTGCCGTACACCGTCTCCCCGTTGCGCACCGTCATCTCCCCCAGGATCTGCCCGGCCTCCACGGGGGCCTCCACCGCGCTGTAATACACCGTCACGTCCCGCTGGAAGTCCGCCGGCTCCAGGTCCTGGGGAAGGGTGGCCTCCAGGTCCTGCTGGGGCTTGAGGGCCACGGCGGTGGCGTCGGCGGAGAGGTCCACGGCGATCTCCTTCACCGGCCGCCGGGCGTCCACCAGGGTCTTGCGGGTGAAGTTGGCCAGGCCCCACTTCAGCAGCCGGCGGCTCTCGGAGAACTGGCGGCGGTCCAGGCCGTCCTCGGTCTCCACCTCCTCCGCGCCCATGATGACGCAGATGAGGGTCCGGTCCTTGCTCTGGGCCGCGGACACCAGGCACTTCCCCGCCGCCGAGGTGGAGCCGGTCTTCACCCCGATGGCCTGGGGGTAGGTGAACTTGCCGCTGTAGAGCGGGTTGATCAGGGCGTTGGTGGAGGTGAGCTTGCGCTCGCCGTGGAGGTTGGTGGCGGGGACGGTGTGGCTCCGGGAGGAGACGATGGTGGCGAAGGTCTCGTTCTTCAGCGCCTGGCGGGTCATCAGGGCCACGTCATAGGCGCTGGTGTAGTGCCGGGCGTTGTGGAGGCCGCGGGCGTTGGCGAAGTGGGTGTCCGCCATGCCCAGCTCCTGGGCCCGCTGGTTCATCCGCTCCACAAAGGCGGGGACGCTGCCCGCCACCCGCTCGGCCAGGATGTTGCACGCCTCGTTGGCGGAGAGCATCAGCACGCAGTAGAGCAGCTCCAGCACGCTCATCTGCTCCCCCTCCTGGATGTTCTGGGTGGTCCCCCCCGCCTCCAGGTCGTAGCCGAAGGTGGAGGAGGCCGTCACCAGCTCCTCCAGGGACAGCTCCCCCCGGTCCACCGCCTCCAGGGTGAGCAGGGCGGTCATCACCTTGGTCATGGAGGCGGGGTAGTTGGGCTCGTGGCAGTTCAGCTCGTAGAGGACCTCCCCCGTGTCCGCCTCCATCAGGATGGCCGCCTTGGCCTTGGCCGGTTCCATCTCCTGGAGGATCTGGCTCTGGGCGGGCGGGGTCTCCTCCGCCGGGGCGCTCTGGGCGGCGGTCCCCTCCTCCGCCGGGGCGCTCTGGGCGGCGGTCCCCTCCTCCGCCGGGGCGGCCCAGGCGGGGAGGGCGCTCAGAGCCAGAAGGACCGCCAGCAAAAGGGCAAAACATTTTTTCATGGTAAAATCTCCATTAGTATGATATACTGGTCTTGTCCCCCGGAGGGGCCCCCTGGGGGCCGCGGGGGCTCGACCGTTGATTGTATCACATTTTTTGCCTGTTGACAACGCCTTTGCGGGAAAAAGGAGGCCGTTCTTGAAAATTTTAGTGGTGGATGACGAGCCGGTGCT
>CANRBW010000192.1 GCA_947628975.1 uncultured Oscillospiraceae bacterium
CTCCAGCTGCTGGGCCAGAGCCTGGGCCACCTCCGGGGGGATGGGCGTCTCCAGAGCCCGCTCCAGCGCCCTGGACTTCACCGCCCGCTTGAGGCAGGCGGGGTCGGGACAGAGATAGGCCCCCCGGCCCGGCTTTTTCCCCTTGGGGTCCAGGCTGATCTCCCCCTCCGGGGAGCGGACCACCCGGATCAGCTGTGGCTTCTCCCTGTGCTCCCGGCAGCCGACGCACTGGCGCGTCGGGATCCTCTTTGGCATGGTCCTTCCCCCCTTTGACCGCGGCGAAACGCCGGTTACTCCTCTTCCTGGGCCGCGTCCTCCGCCGGGGCGTCCTCCCCGTCCTCCGGGGCGGGGGCGGCGGCGTCGGCGGAGACGCTCTTGATGTCGATCTTGAAGCCGGTGAGCTTGGCGGCCAGGCGGGCGTTCTGCCCCTCCCGGCCGATGGCCAGGCTCAGCTGGTCGTCAGGGACCACCACCCGGCAGCTCTTGCCGTCGTCCAGCAAATCGGCCTTCACCACCTCGGCGGGGGCCAGGGCGGCGGAGACGTAGGCGATGGGGTCGTCGGAGTACTTGACGATGTCGATCTTCTCCCCCTTGAGCTCCTCCACGATGTTGTTCACCCGCTGGCCCCGGGTGCCCACGCAGGCCCCGATGGGGTCCACGTTGGGGTCGGCGGACCACACGGCGATCTTGGTGCGGGACCCGGCCTCCCGCGCGGTGGAGCGGATCTCCACCGTGCCGTCGTAGATCTCCGGCACCTCCAGCTCGAACAGGCGCTTCACCAGGCCCGGATGGGTCCGGGAGATGATGACCTGGGGCCCGCGGGTGGACTTGCGCACCTCCACCACATAGACCTTCAGCCGCATCCCCTCCTGGATCTCCTCCCCCCGGACCTGCTCGGCGGCGGCCAGGTAGGCGTCGGTAAACTCCCCGCCGGAGGTGATCCGGATGGAGGCCGCGCCGTTGCGGGGGTCCACCCTGGTGACCACGCCGGTGAGGATCTCGTGCTCCTTGGCGGAGAACTCGTCGTAGATCATCCCCCGCTCGGCCTCCCGCATCCCCTGGACGATGACCTGGCGGGCGGTCTGGGCGGCGATCCGGCCGAAGGCGCGGGTCTTGACCTCCATGCGCAGCACGTCCCCCAGCTGGGCCTGGGGCAGCTTGGACTGGGCCTCCTCCAGGCTCATCTCGGTGAAGGGGTTATCCACCACCTCCACCACGTCCTTCTTGACGTACATCTTCACCTCGGCCTTCTCCTCGTTGAAGTCCACGGTGACGTTGTCGGTGATGCCCTCGTGGTCCCGCTTGTAGGCGGAGACCAGGGCCTGGGTGATCTTTTCCAGCATATAGCTCTTGGGGATCCCCTTCTCCTGCTCGATGAGGTTGACGGCGGCAAAAAACTCCGGTCCGTCCAACTCCGGGCTCTTGGGGGCAGGTGCTTTTTTAGCCATGACTTTCTCTCCTCTTATCAAAAAGTAATCGACAGCCGGACCTGGGCCACGTCCGCCTTCTCCAGCCGGACGGCCCCCTGGGCGGTGGTCAGGGTGACGGCGCCCTGGTCGTACCCCTCCAGCGTCCCCACCAGGCTCTTGGCCCCGTCTCTGGGGCGGTAGAGGCGGACCTCCACCTTCTCCCCCAAAAAGCGGGCGAAGTGCTCCGGCTTTCGCAGGACCCGGTCCGCCCCGGGGGATGAGACCTCCAGCACATAGCTGCCCTCGATGGGGTCCACCTCGTCAAGCTTGTCGCTGAGGGCGCGGCTCACCGCCTCGCAGTGGTCGATGGTCACCGCCTCCGGGTGGTCCAGATAGACCCGCAGAAACCAGGTCCCCGCCTCTTTGACGTACTCCACGTCCCATATGCCGCAGCCCTGCTCCGCCGCGAGGGGCGCGGCCAGGGCCTCCACCGTTTCCGTGACCTTTGCCATGGGCATCTCTCCTTCGCGCTCCCGCCCCGGCCGCGGGGCCGGAGGGGAAAATCCCAAAAGAAAGAGCGGGGCGAACCCCACTCTTGTCAATACCTACTGTTCATACTATGTGCAAGTATACCACTCCCCCGCCGGAAATGCAAGGGGTTTTTCAAAGTTTTTCCTGTCGGCGGGGGCTTATTTCGCCCCGTACCGGGCCAGATAGTCCTCCATCCGCTCCCTCCGGTGGTCGTCCAGCACCACCTGGCCGTCGATGGTCCGGCCGTGGAGGTAGTCGATGATGTCCCGGACAGTGACGATGGGGTGGACCTGGATGCCGTAGTCCTGGCGCAGCTCGTCCAGGGTGGTCCGGTCCCCGGTGCCCCGCTCCATGCGGTCCACGCTGACAAAGAGGTGCTCCACCCGCACCCGCTTGCCCAGGCTCTCGAAGAAGGCCAGGGTCTCCCGCACGGCGGTGCCGGCGGTGACCACGTCCTCGATGATGGCCACCCGGTCCCCGTCCCGGAGCTTGTAGCCCACCAGGCTGCCCCCCTCCCCGTGGTCCTTGGCCTCCTTGCGGTTGAAGCAGTAGGGCAGGTCCCGGTCGTAGGTGCGGTAGAGGCTGGCGGCGGCGGTGACGGCCAGGGGGATCCCCTTGTAGGCCGGGCCGAAGAGGCAGTCGATCCCCTGGGGGGCCCGGTCCTGGATGCAGGCGGCGTAGTAGTCCCCCAGCAGGGCGGCCTGGGCCCCGGTCTTGTAGTTGCCGGTGTTGACAAAGTAGGGGGTCTGGCGGCCCGATTTGGTGGTGAAGTCCCCGAAGGTCAGCACCCCCGCCCGGACCATAAAGGTGATGAATTCCTCTTTATATCCCATCTCTCGTTCCCTCCCGCGCGATTTCCTCTATCATATCGGATCCCGGCTCCAAAGTCAACGAAAACCTGCCGCCCGGCCGCCGGCTGGGCCGGTCCGGCTCTTGCTAGGCGGGGAGAAATCGTATATAATAGCCTTGCGCGGAGGGCGGCGCCCTCCCAGATCAGGCGCGGAAGGAGGGGGATGTGTCTATGCCGGAATTCAAGGTGGTCTCCCCCTTCCAGCCCGCCGGGGACCAGCCCCAGGCCATCGAGGCCCTGGCCCAGGAGGTGCTCAACGGCCTGGACGAGCAGACG
>CANRBW010000193.1 GCA_947628975.1 uncultured Oscillospiraceae bacterium
GGCGGTCTGGCCCTGAACGCCGCGGCGCTGGACACCCGCGTCAAGGCCACGGCGGCCATGACCATGTACGACATGGCCCGGGTCAACGCCAAGGGCTACTTTGACGCCGAGGACTCCGCCGACGCCCGGTACGAGAAGAAAAAGGCCCTGAACGCCCAGCGCGTCGCGGACTTCAGGGCCGGGACCTACGCCCTGGGCGGCGGGGTGGTGGATCCCTTGCCGGAGGACGCGCCCTTCTTCGTGAAAGACTACTACGACTACTACAAGACCAAGCGGGGCTACCACCCCCGCAGTCTCAACTCCAACGGGGGCTGGAACGTCATCGGCTGTATGAGCTTTCTCAACCAGCCCATTTTGTGCTATTCCAGCGAGATCCGAAGCGCCGTCCTCCTCGTCCACGGGGAGAAGGCCCACTCCTGCTACTTCAGCCGGGACGCCTACGCCGCCATGGTGAAGGACAGCCCCTACGCCGGCAACAAGGAGCTGGTCATTCTCCCCGGCGCGGTCCACACCGACCTCTATGACGGCGGCGGGAAGGACGCCATCCCCTTTGACAAGCTGGCGGAGTTTTTCCGCCGGTACCTGGCCTGACCGGCCGAGGGGAGGGAGCTCCATGACCGGGCTCCAACTGGCCGGACTGCTCTGCGCGGCCGCGCTGGCGCTGACCCAGGGGGGCTGTGGCCGGACCGGCCCCGGGGCCGCTCCGGCGGACCCCGCCCCGGACTCGGCCTCTGCCCCGGCAGACCGGCCGGACCCCTCCGCCGCCCCGGCGGAGGACCAAAGAGAGGAGGAGGGCATTATGTATCTGCAACTCGGCGACGTCCTCTGGACCGCCACCCTGGAGGACAACCCCTCGGCGCAGGCGTGGCGGGAACTGCTGGAGCAGGGGCCGCTGACGGTGCGGCTGAGCGACTTCGGCGGCTTTGAGAAGGTGGGGGAACTGGGGACCACCCTCCCCCGCAGTGACAGCCAGATCACCACCCGGCCGGGGGACATTATCCTCTACCTGGGCAGCAACGTCACCATCTACTACGGGGAGAACACCTGGAACTTCACCCGCCTGGGCCACATCGACGGGGTGGCGGACGACCAGCTCCGGCAGGTGCTGAAGGCCGGGGGGGAGGACGTCACCGTCACCTTCTCCCTCACCGCGCCCCAATAAGAAGAACCGCCCCGGTCGGCGACAGGCTGACCGGGGCGGTTTTGTTTCGGCTTCTTGTCTCTCTTCCGGCGCTCAGGCCCGCGCCGCCGCGGGGGCCACCTTGGCGTAGGCACGCTTGCGCACGGCCAGGAAAAAGAGGAAGTGGGTCAGGGCGGTGATGCCCCAGCTGACGGGGTAGGAGATGTAGAGCACGGTGGGGGTCCGGACCGCCCGGAACACCGTGGCCACCCAGATCAGCCGCAGGCCGCAGGCCCCCGCCATGGACACCGCCATGGGGATCACCGAGTAGCCGATCCCCCGCAGAACGCCCACCATGGTGTCCATGATCCCGCACAGGCAATAGGTCGCGCAGACGATGGACAGCCGCGCCACGGCCTGGTCGATCACCGCCTCCTGACCGGGGGCGTAGATGGCGGCCAGCTGTCGGCCGAACACCACCGTCATCCCGCCCAGGACCAGGCCGGTGACGGTGACGTACACCTGGCACAGGGCCAGGGTCCGGTCCACCCGCCGGGTCTCCCCCGCGCCGTAGTTCTGGCTGGAGAAGGTCAGGCAGGTCTGGTAGAAGGCGTTCATGGCCGCGTAGACGAACCCCTCGATGTTGGCCGAGGCCGCCGACCCGGCCACGATGGCGGTCACGTTGAAGGAGTTGATGGAGGACTGGATGACCACGTTGGAGATGGAGAACACCATCCCCTGGAACCCGGCGGGGAGGCCCACCTGGGCGATCCGGCGGACCACCGGCGCCTCCAGCCGAAGCCGCTTCAGTTCCAGCCGCAGCGGCCCCCGGTCCCGCACCAGGCAGACCAGCACCAGCGCGGCGGAGAGGTATTGGGAGATGATGGTGGCCAGGGCCACCCCGGCCACGCTCATCTGCCAGACGATGACGAAGTAGAGGTTCAGCCCCGCGTTGAGGACCCCGGCGGCGGAGAGGATGTAGAGGGGCCGCTGGGTGTCCCCCTGGGCCCGGAGGATGGCCGCCCCGAAGTTGTAGAGCATATTGGCCGGCATGCCGAGGAAGTAGATCCGCAGATACACCGTGGCCAGGTCGATCACGTCCGCCGGGGAGGAGGTCCACACCAGCATCTGCCGGGACAGCGGCACCCCCAAAACGGTCAGCGCCACGCCGCCCAGGAGGGCCAGGGTGACGGCGGTGTGCACGTCCCGGTGGACCTCCGCGTCCCGCTCCGCCCCCAGGTCCCTGGCCACCACCACGTTGGCCCCCACCGACAGGCCGATGAAGATGTTCACCATCAGGTTGATCAGCGAGGAGGTGGACCCCACCGCCGCCAGGGCCGCGTCCCCCGCGTAGCGGCCCACCACCACCACGTCGGCGGCGTTGAACAGCAGCTGCAACAGGCTGGACAGCATCAGCGGTATGGCGAACACCAGCAGTTTCCCGGCCAGAGGGCCGTGGATCATATCGATCTCATGGGCGGACCCGCGCTTTTTCATGCTATGAACGCTCCCATCTCCGCCCGCGGGCGGCCGCCGCCCCGGCCGCGCCTGGGACAGCAAGGATGTTATAGCACATTTTCCCAGGAAGAACAACTGGAAAATCCACCAAAACCCCCGAAAAAACACCCCCCTTTTCCGCCGCCGCCCCTTGCCATCTCCCGCCTGTTCCGGTATAGTAAAAGAAGCCGACCCCGGCGGCACACCGACAAGGAGGGGATCCGCCATGGACCCGCGCGCCGTACTGTCCCGATTTTTCGGCCACCCGGACTTTCGCCCCGGACAGGCCCCGCTGATCGACGCCATTCTGGCCGGGCGGGACGTGCTGGGCGTGATGCCCACCGGGGGCGGAAAGTCCCTGTGCTATCAGGTCCCGGCCCTGGCGCTCCCCGGCGTCACCCTGGTGATCTCCCCGCTGATCTCCCTGATGAAGGACCAGGTGGCCG
>CANRBW010000194.1 GCA_947628975.1 uncultured Oscillospiraceae bacterium
AGGCCCTGGAGGTCGGTGGCGGAGAGGGTGTAGCGCCCGTCCCGGTCCGCCGAGACCAGCACCAGCCGGGTCACCGCCGGGCCGGTGGTGACCGCGTCCAGCCGGGGGTAGAGGTAGTCGTAGACGCTCTGGGCCCAGAGGGACTCCCGCCGCTCCAGGGCCCTGCGCCGCTGGGCGGGGGTGAGGTCCGGGTCGTCGTCGTCGGGGAGGGGGTGGTCCCGCTCGAACTCCTCCCGCAGGGCGGCGTAGCCGTCGGCGTAGGCGGCGGCGAAGAAGGTCACCGGGGTCACCGACACCTCCACGCAGTAGCGCCCATCCTCTAAGGGGGTGGCGCTCTTGACCTCGTATTGGGCGTGGCGGTAGACCGCGTCCAGCAGGTCCAGCAGGTCCCGCTTCAGGGCGCGGGGGACGAAGGCGTCCTCCAGCTGGAAGCGCAGACACAGCCGCTGGGCGTACTCGGCCTCCAGGTTGGCGGAGAAGGCGGCCTGGGCGTCCTCTTCGGTGCGGTCGGTGAGGGCCTGATAGGTGGAGGCGCTCTGGCCGGTGTAGGTCTCGTCCAGCACGCCGCGGACGTAGATGGCGGCGTTCTGGCGGCTGATCTGGGACTGGGAGGTGGCGCAGCCGGCGCACAGGCCGAGGCAGGCCAGCAGGGCGAGGAGTTTGGTCTTCATAGGGTCACGCTCCGCACAGGTCGAAGATGGCGTGGGCAAAAATCTTGGCGGAGGTCAGCAGGTCCTCCACCCGGACCCGCTCGTTGGCCGCGTGCATCCGGGAGTCGAAGCCGGGGAACTCACAGCCGAAGGCCACGCCGCCGGGGATGTCGTGGACGTAGGTCCCCCCGCCGATGGCCAGGGGCTGGGGGTCGGGGACGCCGGTGTAGAGCGAGTAGCACCGCAGCAGGGTGGTGACCAGCGGGGAGTCCGCCGGGACCCGGTGCACATGGGTCATCTCTCCGTCCCCCAGGACCCCCATCTGACACCGGGCCAGGGCGGCCTCGCAGGCGTTTTGGCAGTTCTCCCGGTTGGAGCTGAGGGGGAAGCGGCAGTCGAACTTGGCGGTGAAGCCGGTCTCGGTGAAGGTCATCAGGGCCAGGTTCAGGGTCAGCTCGCCGCTCTCGGCGTCGGAGCTGGCGATGCCCAGGGCCTTGCCCCGGACGTCCCCGAAGGGGAAGAGCTGGGACAGGGACTCCACCGCGCGGGTGGAGGGGCAGTCGGCCAGGGGCAGCCGGGCCAGGAGGGCCAGCAGGGCCTGGATGGCGTTGATCCCCTCCTCCGGGGAGGCGGCGTGGGCGTTCCGGCCGTGGCAGAGGATCCGCAGACCGCCGGGGACGGGGACCAGCTCGAACCGGGCCCCGGTGATCCGCTGGGCCTGGCGGCACAGGGAGTCCAGGGCGGGGTCGGGGGCGAGGCCGGCCACGGTGGCCTCCGCCTCCGGCGGGACCACGTTCACCCGGAAGCCGCCCTGGAGGGCGGTGAGGCGGGGGAGGAGGTCGGAGCGCTCCCACTGGGCGCCGAAGTCGGGGTGGTAGTGGCCCTTCTCGATGTGGATGAGCGGGAACTCCGCGTCGGGGGTGAAGCTATACGGGGCGAAGGGCTCCTGGGCGTAGTAGCAGGCGAGGTCGGCGCTGCCGGACTCCTCGTCGGTGCCCAGGATGAGGCGGACGTTCTTGGCCGTGCCGCCCAGGTCCCGGACCGCCTTCATGGCCAGCAGGGCCGCGCAGACGGGGCCCTTGTCGTCGGAGACGCCCCGGCCGTAGAGCACCCCGTCCCGCTCCACGCAGGCGTAGGGGTCGGTGTCCCAGCCGGAGCCCTCCCCCACCACGTCCAGGTGGCCCAGGATGTGGAGCTGGGTGGGGGCGTCGTTCAGGTCGGCCACCCCCACGTGGTCGCGGTAGTTCTCGGCCCGGAAGCCCATCTCCCGGCAGAGGGCCAGGGCCTCCTCCATGGCGGCCTTGGGGCCGGGGCCGAAGGGGGCGCCGGGGGCGGGGTCCCCCTTCACGCTCTTCACCGCCACCAGCCGGGAGACGGCGGCGATCAGCTCCCGGCGGACCTCCGGGCGGGCGAAATAGGCGTCGATACGGTCTTTTTCCATACGGGTCCCTCCTGTGGCGCCCTCAGCTCTCGGCCTGGGCGGTGATCTGGTCCAGATATTTGTAGACGGTGTAACGGGACACCTGGAGGCGCTTGGCCACGAAGGGGACGGACTTGCGGTAGGAGAAGGCCCCCTTCTGCTCCAGCAGGGCCACCACCCGGAGCCGGTCGCTCTTGGTGAGGGCGGAGACCGGCTTGCCCACGGTGGCCAGGCACTCGTCCAGGATCTGGGACAGGCCGCTCTCCCCGGTGTCCCACAGGGCGCTGCGCAGGTCCGCCCCGGCGCTCATCAGATCCACCAGGATGCGGTTGGCGAAGACCAGGGAGGTGTAGTCAAAGTCGATGCCCAGGGCCAGGTTGTAGTCCTCCCCGATCAGGTGGAAGGTGGAGGACTTGAGCTGCGCGCCGGAGGGGGTGGTGGCGTAGAGGTTGACGAAGTCGGTGGACATGGCGGCGGCGTCGATGCGGCGGGTGGAGCCCATGATGTCGGCGGTGGAGCCCACCTCCCGGCCGGACACCTGGCCGTTGTAGATGGACAGGATGGGGTGGCTGGGATCGGACATATCCTGCACCAGCGTCTCGCAGGAGGAGCCGAACATCTCGGCGATCCCACGGGCGGTGCGGTCCAGAAACTCAAAGGCCCCGGCGCGGTCCACGGCGCTCCCTCCCCTCCGCTGCGGCTCTTTCTCCCTATCATACAACGAAACGGCGAAAAAAGCAAGGACCAGCCGCCCTCACCCCGTCCTGTCCCGGAGCAGGCGGAGGACCTGGGGGGAGAGGAGGAGCAGGGCGGTGAGGTTGGGCAGGGCCATCAGGCCGTTGCACAGGTCGGCCAGCTGCCAGAGGGGGGCGGTCTCCCCCACCGCCCCCAGGACCACGCAGACCAGGAAGACCCAGCGGAAGGCGGCCACGGGGGGCCGGCGGCACAGGAAGGCCAGGCCCCGCTC
>CANRBW010000195.1 GCA_947628975.1 uncultured Oscillospiraceae bacterium
TCTCCTGGGTCAGGGTGGCGGGGTCCTTGCCCTTCTCGGTCTGCTTCTTCACCCACTTGTCAAAGTTGGGCTCCGGCTTGCCCAGGTGGGAGCAGGCGATGACGGCGGCGCCGTTGTCCAGCAGATACTGGATGGTGGGCAGGGCGGCCCGGATGCGCTTGTCGTCGGTGATGTTCCCCTCCTTGTCCTGGGGCACGTTGAAGTCACAGCGCAGGAGGACCTTCTTGCCCTTTACGTCCACATCCTTGACTGTCTTCTTGTTGTAGTTCATACGATTTTTCTCCTTTCCGTTTTCAAATCGCGTTGTCGTCCAGGCTCATCTCTCCCAGCGCCTGGAAACCGGGGAAATCCAGCTGCCGCAGGGCCTCGTAGACCATGACGGCCACGCTGTTGGAGAGGTTGAGGCTGCGTTCGCCCGGGAGCATGGGGATGCGCAGACACCGGTCCGGATACCGGCCCCGCAGTTCCGGGCTCAGTCCGGCGGACTCCTTGCCGAAGAGGAGGAAGTCCCCGTCTTGGAAGGGGGCCCGGTCGTACCGGCGGGGGGCCTTGGTGGTGGCCAGCCACAGCCGCTGGGGCCGGGCGGCGCGGAAGAAGTCCTCCAGACTGTCGTAGCGCCGGAGGTCCAGCCGGGGCCAGTAGTCCAGGCCGCAGCGCTTCATGTTCCGGGCCACCGCCCTGTCGTCCACGTCGAAGCCCAAGGGGCCCACCAGGTGGAGACGGCTGCCGGTGAGCACGCAGGTCCGGGCGATATTTCCGCAGTTTTGTGGGATCTCCGGCTCCACCAGGACAACGTGCATCACGGCGTATCCTCAACTCCTTTTGACCGGGGACATTATAATACATCCACTCTGGGAAAATCAAGGTGAATTTGGAGAAATTTATTAAAAAATTAACATTTTTCCCAGGATAGACAAATGTGGACGGAAGTGGTAAAATAATTTGTATATTATTTCACCCCGGCTGGGGCCAAACCGGCCGGGACCGGACAGAAGGAGGACTTCCATGGAGCCGCTTCACATCGTCGTCAAGGTGGGCACGTCCACCCTCACCAGGGAGAACGGGACCCTCAACCTCGCCAATATGGATCACCTGGCCAGGGTGCTGGCCGACCTGTCCAACATGGGGCACCGGGTGGTGCTGGTCTCCTCAGGGGCCATCGGCATCGGCACCGGGAAGCTGAACCTGGCCGCCCGCCCCACCGAGCTGCGGATGAAGCAGGCCGCCGCGGCGGTGGGCCAGTGTGAGATGATGCATCTCTACGACAAGCTGTTCGGGGAGTACGGCCACACGGTGGCCCAGATCCTGCTCACCGCCGACGACGTGGCCGACCCGGACCGGGCCCACCACCTGTCCGAGACCTTCTCCGCCCTGATGGAGCTGGGGTGCATCCCGGTGGTGAACGAGAACGACTCCACCTCCTCGGCCGAGATCGAGACCGGCCAGGCCAAGGTCCTGGGGGACAACGACACCCTCTCCGCCATCGTGGCGGGGCTGTGCGGGGCGGACCTGCTGGTGATGCTCAGCGACATCGACGGCCTCTTCGACGCCGACCCCCACAAGGACCCCAACGCCAAGCTGGTCAGCGAGGTGGAGGCCATTGACGACAGCGTCCTGGCCCTGGGGAGCGGGGCCAGCGGCCGGTGGGGCACCGGGGGGATGGCCACCAAACTCACCGCCGCCCGGACCGCCACCGCCCAGGGGTGCGACATGGTCATCACCCACGGCGCCCACCCGGAGCGGCTCTATGACATCGTGGCCGGCCGGCGGGTGGGCACCCGCTTCCGGGCCCGGAGGGAGGAGAGGAAATGAAGGTCACCGTAGAGGAACAGGGCCGGCGGTGCAAGGCCGCGGCCCCGGCCATGGCCCGGCTGTCCGCCGGGGAGAAGAACGCCGCGCTGGAGGCCGTCGCCGCCGCCCTGGAGGAGCGGGAGGCGGAGATCCTGGCCGCCAACGCCCTGGACCTGGCCGCCGGACAGGAGGCGGGGACCCGCCCCGCCCTGCTGGACCGGCTGGCCCTCACCCCGGAGCGGGTGGCGGCCATGGCCAGGGGGGTCCGGCAGGTGGCCGCCCTGCCCGACCCGGTGGGCCAGGTGGTGCGGGGGAACACCCTGCCCAACGGCCTGGCGGTCAGCCAGGTCCGGGTGCCGCTGGGGGTGGTGGGCATTATCTACGAGGCCCGGCCCAACGTCACCGTGGACGCGGCGGCCCTGTGCCTGAAGTCGGGCAACGCCGCCCTCCTCCGGGGGGGCAAGGAGGCCGGGCACAGCAACCGCTGCCTGGGGGCGGTGATGGGGGAGGCCCTGTCCGCCCTGGGGCTGCCCCAGGGCTGCGTCCAGGTGGTGGAGGACGTGTCCCGCCGGAGCGCCCAGGCGATGATGGAGATGACTGGGTGTCTGGACGTGCTGATCCCCAGGGGCGGGGCGGGACTCATCCGGGCGGTGAGCGCCGGGTCGCGGGTCCCGGTGATCCGCACCGGGGAGGGGGTCTGCCACATCTATGTGGACGCCTCCGCCGACCCGGCCATGGCCGCGGACATCCTCTATAACGCCAAGTGCTCCCGGCCCAGCGTGTGCAACGCCGCCGAGTGCGTGCTGGTCCACCGGGACGCGGCGGAGAGGTTCTGGGCCGCCGCCCTGCCCCGGCTGGCGGAAAAGGGGGTGGAGCTGCGCTGTGACCCGGCCACCCTGGCCCGCGTCCCCGGCGGTGCGGCCGCCCAGGAGGAGGACTGGGACCGGGAGTACGGGGACTATGTCCTGGCCTGCCGGGAGGTGGAGAGCCTGGACCAGGCCCTGGCCTTCATCGCCGCCCACGGCTCCGGCCACTCCGAGGCCATCGTCACCCGGGACTACGCCGCCGCCCAGCGGTTTTTGGAGGAGGTGGACGCGGCGGCGGTCTATGTCAACGCCTCCACCCGGTTCACCGACGGCGGGGAGTTCGGCCTGGGGTGCGAGATCGGCATCTCCACCCAAAAACTCCACGCCCGCGGGCCCATGGGGCTGGAGGCCC
>CANRBW010000196.1 GCA_947628975.1 uncultured Oscillospiraceae bacterium
ACTACTGGGAGAACTACTACCGGGCTGTGGAGGAGCAGGTCCGGGCCCAGGGCGGCGTGCTCCACCCCCGGAAGTACACCGAGTACAGCCGGGTGGTCCTGGCCCTCACCGGCATCGGCGCGGACCCCCGGCAGGTGGCGGGCTATGACCTGCTCCGGCCCCTGGGGGACTACGATCGGACGGTCTGGCAGGGGCTCAACGGCCCCATCTGGGCCCTCCTGGCCCTGGACAGCGGCGGCTACCCGGTGCCGGAGGTCCCGGAGGCCGCCACCCAGGCCACCCGGCAGCTCTATGTGGACTACCTCCTGGCCCGCCAGCGCCCCGACGGCGGCTGGAGCCTCCTGGACGGCGGCGACCGGTCCGACCCGGACGTCACCGCCATGGCCCTCCAGGCCCTGGCCCCATACCGGGACCGGCCGGAGACGGCGGCGGCGGTGGCCCGGGGCCTGGCCTGTCTCAGCGCGCGGCAGGACGGCGACGGGGGCTACGCCGCCTGGGGCGAGAACAGCCTGGAGAGCGTGGCCCAGGTGGTGGTGGCCCTGTGCGCCCTGGGCGTCCCCCTGGACGACCCCCGGTTCGTCAAAAACGGCCGGACCGTCCTGGACCGCCTGCTGGACTTCCGCCAACAGGACGGCGGCTTCCGCCACACCGCCGCCGGGTCCGGCTCCGCCCAGATGGCGTCGGAACAGGGCCTCTGCGCCCTGGCGGCGGCCCTGCGGGCCGCAGAGGGCTGGCCGGGGCTCTACACGATGACCGACGCCCCCGGCCTCCCCTTCCCCGACGTGGACGGCCCGGACCGGGAGGCGGTGCTGGCCCTGGCCGCCCGCGGCGTTTTCACCGGGCGGGGGGACGGGACCTTTGACGGCGACGCCCCCATGACCCGCGCGGAGCTGGCCGCGGCGACGGTCCGGGCCCTGGACCTCTCCCCGGAGGCGGAGGGCCCCTTCCGGGACGTGGACGGCGGCCGGTGGTACGCCGGCTATGTGAACGCCGCCGCCCGCCACGGCCTGGTCCTGGGGGTGGGGCAGGACCGCTTCGACCCCGACGGCCCGGTCACCCGGCAGGAGGCCGCCGTGGTGGCGGTCCGCGGGGCCCGGCTCCTGGGGCTGGACCCCGCCCCGGACTCCGCCGCCGGACCGGCGGTCCCCGCCCCCTTTGCCGGCGGCGACCCGCCGCCGCCCTGGGCCGTACCCGCCCTGGCCTACTGCTGTCAGGAGGGGCTTTGGGACCCCGCCGGGCCCGCCCTCCGGAGCGCCGACCCCATCTCCCGCCGGGAGGCGGCCCTGCTCCTCTACCGTCTGCTGGAGCGGGCCGCCCGGCTGTGAGCGCCATGGGGCGGCGCGGCCCCAGAGGGGCGCTCCTGGCCGCGGCCGTGGCGGCGGTGCTGGCGGCGGCCTTTTGGTTCGGCGGCGACGCCCCCGACCGGCCAGAGACGCCCGCCCCGACGGTCCTCTCCCCCGCCCCGGCGGGCGACACCGTCCCGGCAACCCCCACAGAACTGATGACCCCGACGGACCCGTCGGACTCAGCGGACCCGGCAATTCTGGTGGACCCGGCGGACCCGGCGACCTCGACGGACTTGGCGGCCTCGTCGAACTCAGCGGACCCGGCGACTCCGGCGACGCCCGCCCCGGCCCGGTCAGAGTCTCCGACTGAGTCGACTGAGCCGGCGGAACCGATCCGGCCCACGCCTGTCCCCGCCCCGCCCCCGGCGGGGGCTCCGGTCCCGGCGAGGGTCCCCGACGACTCCGACGGCTCCGACGGGCGCTGGACCTGCACCCTCTCCATCTCCTGCGCCACGGCGCTGGACCACCTGGACCGGCTGGCCCCGGAGAAGGCGGAGCTGCTCCCGGCGGACGGCTGGATCCTCCCGGCGGTCCAGGTCCCCTTTGACCGGGGGGAGAGCGTCTTCCAGGTGCTCCTGCGGACCTGTCAGGAGCAGGGCGTCCACCTGGAGTTCAACAGCAACCCGCTGTACGACAGCGCCTACATCGAGGGGATCCAGAACCTCTACGAGCTGGACTGCGGGGAACTCTCCGGCTGGATGTACGCGGTGAACGGACAGTTCCTCAACTACGGCTGCTCCCGCTGTCTCCTCCAGGACGGGGACGTGGTCCAATGGGCCTACACCTGCGACCTGGGCGGGGACCTGGGCGGGACCGGCCCCCTGGGCGGCTGACCGCCCGACCAACCTTCAGGAGGTGAGCCCTATGGCGCGCTCCGATCCCTTCTCCGCCTGCCACCCCACGGTGGGGCTGGCCTACTTCGCCCTGGTGGGGCTGTTCACCATGCTCCTCCCCCACCCGGTCAGTCTGGCCGTCTCCCTGGTCTGCGGGGCGGGGTACTCCCTGCGCCTCCACGGCTGGGCCGGGGCCCGGCGGCAGCTGGCCATCCTGCTGCCCATGGCCCTTCTGGCCGCGGCGCTCCACCCCGCCTTTGACCACCAGGGGGCCACGCTGCTGTGCTATCTCCCCAGCGGCAACCCCCTGACCCTGGAGAGCGTCCTCTACGGCCTCTACGCCGCCCTCCTGCTGGCGGCGCTGGTCCTGTGGTCCTCCTGCTTCACCGCGGTGATGACCGCCGACAAGTTCGTCTACCTGTTCGGCCGGGTCCTCCCCTCCCTCAGCCTGGCCTTGAGCATGACCCTCCGCTTCCTGCCCCGGTTCCGGGCCCGGCTCCAGGCGGTGGAGGAGGCCCAGCGGGGCCTAGGGCTGGAGCGGTCCGGCTCCCGGCCGCGCCGTCCGCGCCGGGCGGTGGGCGTTTTGTCCATCCTCCTCACCTGGAGCCTGGAGAGCGGGGTGGAGACCGCCGAGAGTATGCGCGCCCGGGGCTGGGGCCTCCCCGGCCGCACCTCCTTCTCCCTCTACCGCCTGGAGGAGCGGGACCGGGCCCTGCTGGCCTGGCTGACCCTGGGCGGGGTCTTCCTGCTGTGCGGCTGGGCGGCTTCATGCGACAATTTTACAGGTGAGAGTAAAGACAAGTTAAGGGCCGAGAATGATTCTTTGAAA
>CANRBW010000197.1 GCA_947628975.1 uncultured Oscillospiraceae bacterium
CTGGGCTACACCGAGGACGCCGTGGTCTCCTCCGACTTCCTGGGCGAGGAGAACACCTCCGTGTTCGACGCCAATGCCGGCGTCTACCTCACCGACACCTTTGTGAAGGTGGTCGCCTGGTACGACAACGAGTGGGGCTACAGCTGCAAGGTGCTGGACCTCATCCGCCATATGTTCAAGGTGGACCACAAGTAATTCGCTTCCCGAACGCGCAAGGTCCCGGCGGGCTCTGCCCGCCGGGACCTTTTTTCGCCACAAACCGTTCGCTCCGGGACGATTTTTCGACAAGATGAAACGTTTCCTCTTGTGCCGGAGACCAGAATTTGGTATAGTAGCACCAGGCGGTATTCCGTCATACTATACGTTGAACAGGCGCGCTTGGAGGTGAGGTCCTTGACGGCGGAGGTTTTCCACTCGATCTTTGACCAGATGAACGACCCTGTCCTGCTTCGGTCCGGGGAGGACTGGCTGTTGAATCCCGCCGCTCAGGCCCTGCGCCTGACCGACGCGGAGCTGGGCCAGTTGGCGGACTGGAGCGGGGACGCCTACATCTGGCTGTCCCTGCGGTTCTACCACGTCTCCGTCCAGCGGGTGGACGGAGAGGCCATGTTCCTGCTGCGCCAGGACGGCTTTTTGTCCGAGCTGACGGAGAACATCTCCAGCCAGATCCGTCTGCGGCTCCAGTCCGCCTTCGGCTGTGTGGCCGACCTGAGCCGGGTCGGCGCCCTCCGGAGCAACCTCAAGGCCAGGGAGCGCCTGTGCGGCATCAGCCGGGAGCTCTACCGGCTCCTGCGGATGACCCAGGAGCTGGAGCTGGCGGGCCAGCCGGAGCTCTCCCTGCCCCAGCCGGACTGCTACGACCTGGTCTTCGCCCTCACCCAACTGGGGGACGAGCTGCGGGAACTGCTGCGCCCGACGGAGGTGGAGTTCCGGATGGAGCTGGAGCCCAAGTCCCTGGTCCTCACCGCCGACCCAAGCCAGATCAAGTATATGCTCTTGTGCCTGGTCTCCAACGCCCTGCCCCACCTGCCCTCCACCGGCGGGCGGGTGGCCCTGGGGCTGAAGGAGCAGAACGGCCAGGCGATCCTCACCGTCTCGGACAACGGGGACGGCTTCTCCCCCGACCTGCTCTCCAACCCCCTGTGGAGCCAGCCCCACCGGCTGGTCCTGGGGCGGGGCCTGGGCCTGGGGCTCCCCCTGGTCCAGCGCATCGCCGCCGCCCACGACGGCAAGGTGATGGTCTTCCCCTCCTCCAAGGGCTCGCGGGTGACGGTGTCCATCCCCATCCGCCTCCCCACCGACCACTTCGCCCAGCCCCGGTTCCCCGACCGGGAGGCCGGCGGCTTCTCCCAGGCCAAGGTGCTCTTGTCCAACGCCCTCCCCCGCTCGGTCTACTTCCCCAACCCCGACGGAGACGAGACCTAGTCCGGCCCCGGGCGGCCGGGCGGGTTTCCCGCGGCGGACAAACCACATGGGCGGGGCGCGTGACGCGCCCCGCCCATGTGGTTTCGTTTTTTTGCCCCCCGCCCAGGGCCTCCGGGGTCACTGGACCTGGAAGATGTTCAGGTCCTCCCGGCTCAGGGGGGCGGTGTAGGGGCTCATGCCCAGGTCATTGAGCAGGTCCAGGGTCTCCTGGGGGTAGAGCTGGTAGTAATACGGGATGCCCTTGTAGGTCACCATGCCGTCGCCGGGCAGGGTGCCCATGGCCAGGTCGGCGTCCAGGTCCAGCTCCATGGCGGAGAGGGCGAAGTAGCCCAGCTCCCGCAGGGTCAGGTCAGTCTCCACATTCTCCGCGAAGATGGTCACAAAGTCGTTGACCTTCCCCACGCTGTCCCAGCTCAGCAACTTCCCCGCCAGGGCCTTCAGCAGCTTCTGCTGGGTGTCGATGCGGCCGATGTCGGCGTTGGCGTAGCCGGAGCGGAAGCGGGCCAGCTGGAGGGCCTGGGCCCCGTCCAGGTGCTGCATCCCCTTCTTCAGGTGGATGTGCAGGTTCTGGTTCGGGTCGTCGTAGTTCATGTTGACCGGCACGTCGAAGTCCACGCCCCCCAGGGTGTCCACCAGGGTCCGCAGGCCCCGCAGGTCGATGATCACATAGTAGTCCAGGGGGAAGCCCAGCAGGTCGGAGAGTTCCCCCCGCACCTCCTCGATCCCGCCGGCGGAGTAGGCGGCGTTGATCTTCTTCACCGTCCGGGGCACGTCCATCAGGGTGTCCCGGGGGACGGAGACCACCCCGATATGCCGCCCCGGCACGTCGTAGGTCAGCACCATCATGGTGTCGGTGTTGCCGTTGCCCGCGTCCAGCCCCATCACCAGGAAGGTGTAGCACCGGTCCTTGAAGGTCCGCTCCCCCGCCCCGGTCTGGTGGACCTGGGGCGCCTCGGTCTGGCCCGGGTCGGCGGAGGGGAGGGCCGGGGCCTGGGAGGCCGCCGGCGGCGGGCTGGGGAGCTCCCGCTCCACCTGGGGGGGACGGCTGAAGTGCCAGTAGAGAATGACCACCACGGCGGAGACGGCGAAGAGGAGCCAGTAGAGGACCTTCAGGATGACAAGGGGGATCGAGCGCCGCCCGGCTTTCCGCTCGGCCTGGCGCCGCCCCGTCCGCTGGCCGATCATCCCTCCGCCTCCCGCAGGAGCGCCTCCAGCTCCCGCCGGTCAAAGCGGTAGGTCCGCAGGCAGAACTGACAGGTCAGCTCCGCCTCTCCCCGCTCCTCCATCAGCTCCCGCAGGTCCTTGGGCCCCAGGCTGATCAGCGCCCGCTCCATCCGCTGGCGGCCGCAGGAACAGCGGTAGGCCACCGGGGCGCGCTCCAGCGTCTCCAGCCGGAAGCCCTCCAGCACCTGGCGCAGGACCTCCTCCCCGCTCCGCCCTCCCTCCAGGGCGGCGGTGACGGGGCCCAGGGCGGCCACGCCCCGCTCGATGGCGTCGATCTCCCGGTCGGTGGCTCCGGGAGATCGACGCCAACGAGCGGGGCGTGG
>CANRBW010000198.1 GCA_947628975.1 uncultured Oscillospiraceae bacterium
CCCCCAGGCGCCGCAGGGCGGCCAGGTTCAGCCCCAGCAGGACCAGCACCAAAAGGCAGGGCAGCCACTCCCGCCGGAAAAACGCCGCCACGCGGGTCCCTATCCCTCGCTTCACCGCCGTCCCTCCCTCTCTGGAATGATCCAGAGTATATTATACAGGTTTTTCCCCCCCTTGGCAACAAAAAAAGTGGCGGCGGCCGGGTCCGGGGCGGCGGCCGCCGCTACAACAGGTTGGACAGGCTGGGCCGCTCCATCTCCCCCAGCAGTTCCAGCCGCTCCACCAGCCGGGCGTTGGCCGCGGCGTACTCCCCGCGCTCCCTGGCCGCCAGCAGCTCCGCTGTCTCGGCAAAGCCGGCGGAGATCTCGTCGAGCACCTGGTGGTCCATGGTGATGTGGAGCCGGGTCCCCGCCCGGTCCCACCGGTCCCTGGCCTCCCGGGTGAGGCGGTCCGCCCCGTCCCAGTCCCCGGCCTCCGCCCTGGCCTCGGCCCCCTCCAGCGCGGCGGTCAGCTCCCCGGCCAGGGCGTCCACGCACCGGGTGTGCCACAGGGCCAGGGCCACCATCCCCGCCAGGAGGGCCAGGGCCAGCCATCCCCGCTTCATCCCCTCCCCTCCTTTTTGGCGAAGTAGACCTGCCCCTGCTCGTCCACCGACAGGGCGAAGACCTCCTTGATGTGCTTGACGTGGCGCCGGCGCAGTTCCCTGTCCAGCCACGCCTCGTCCAGCCCCCGGCGGCGGAGGTTTTCGGCCATGAGCCGCCCGTCGCTGACGATCCAGACGGGCAGACCGCTCTCCTTGGGCCGCAGACCCGCCTGGCCGGCGGTGAGGGGGGCCTCGGCGGCCTTGAGGAGGACGGTGAGCTGGCCGTTGGTCTCCAGAATGGCGTAGCGCACCGTGGTGAGGTCGGACACCCCCTGCACCCGCAGTTCCTCGGAGAGTTCGTCCAGGGTGAAGCGGTTCTTCTCCATCTCCCGCTGGCAGAGGCGGCCGTTGTCCACCACGATGCTGGGCTTGCCGCACAACAGCGCCCGGAAGCGGATGCTCCGCATGGTGCAAAGGGAGATGAGCAGGGTGACGCACAGCAGGGTGACGATGGGCGCCACCCCGGTGAGGAGGGGGATGCCGAAGTCCTGCATGGGGACGGCGGCCAGGTCGGCGATGAGCAGGGTGAACACCAGCTCGCTGGGCTCCAGCTCCCCCACCTGCCGCTTGCCCATGAGGCGGATGCCCAGGATGATCAGGGCGTACAGCGCCACGGTGCGAAACAGAGCTATGAACAAGGCTCGGCCTCCTCTCCCCCGGTTTTCTGCCCCCTAGTTTGGCCCCTTTGCCGCCGGGTATGCGTCACGCCCCGCCGGACCGGCCAGGGATACATCAAATTTCCAAAAATAATGGTTGCCATACGCCCCGGTTTCGTGTATAATGACTAACAGTATAGTCCTACCCCCCTTATTTCACATGAAGGAGCGAGGCACATGAGCTATTCGGCACAAAATATCCGCAACGTCTGCCTGCTGGGCCACAGCGGCAACGGTAAGACCACGCTGGTGGAGAGTATGCTGTACCTCACCGGCGGCTCGGCCCGCCTGGGCAAGGTCGCCGACGGCAACACCATCTGCGACTACGACCCCGAGGAGGCCAAGCGCCAGACCTCCATCTCCCTGGCGGTGGCCCCGGTGGAATACAACGGCAGCAAGATCAACGTGCTGGATACCCCCGGCGGCTTCGACTTCGCCGGGGAGGTCATGGAGGCCCTCCATGTGGTGGACACGGCCATCATCGTCTGCTCGGCCAAGGGCGGGATGAGCGTGGGCGCGGAGAAGGCGTGGAAATACTGCGAGCAGCGCAAGCTGCCCCGGCTGCTGTACATCTCCAAGACCGACGAGGAGAACTCCGACTACAACGCCGCTTTCGAGACCCTGCGGACCCGCTTTGGCAAGAACATCGCCCCGGTGGTGGCCCCCATCTGGGACGCGGGCAAGAAGGTCATCGGCATCATCGACGTGCTCCACAAGCGGGCCTACGAGTTCGGCCCCAAGGGGGAGCGCAAGGAGATCGCCGTGCCCGCCGACAAGCAGGACGTCATCAACGAGCTCTACGACGCGCTGAAGGAGTCGGTGGCCGAGACCAGCGAGGAGTTCATGGAGAAGTACTTCGGCGGGGAGGACTTCACCTACGCCGAGATGGTCCAGGGTCTGCGCCAGGGCGTGAAGGACCTGAGCCTCTTCCCCGTGGTCTGCGGCAGCGCCGTGCAGGGTCTGGGCACCCGGATGCTGCTGGACACCATCGTGGACCTGCTGCCCAACCCCCTGGAGGGCAACCCCCACGCCGTGGAGACCACCGACGGCCAGAGCGAGTCCTTCGTGGTCTCCGCCGGGGCCCTGCCCGCGGCCTTCGTGTTCAAAACCGTCTCCGACCAGTACGGCAAGTTCAGCCTGGTGAAGGTCCTCTCCGGCTCCATCAAGCCGGATATGCCCATGGTGAACGCCCGCACCAGCGAGGCCGAGAAGCTGGGCCGGCTCTACATCATGAAGGGCAAGTCCACCGAGGAGGTCAAGGAGCTGGGCTGTGGCGACATCGGCGCCATCGGCAAGATGGACAAGCTGAAGACCGGGGACACCCTCTGCGAGCCCCGGAAGGTCTTCCAGGTGGAGCCCATCCCCTTCCCGGAGCCCTGCTACTCCGTGGCCATCGCCCCCAAGACCCGCGGCCAGGACGACAAGGTGGCCCAGGGCCTGAGCCGCATGAACGAGGAGGACCCCTCCTTCTCCACCGAGAACAACGCCGAGATCCACCAGATGCTCATCCACGCCGCCGGGGACATCCAGGTGGACGTGCTGGTGAGCAAGCTCAAGAGCCGCTTCAATGTGGAGGCGGAGCTCTCCCCCGCCAAGGTCCCCTACCGGGAGAAGATCCGCAAAAAGGTGGAGAAGCAGGGCCGCCACAAGAAGCAGACCGGCGGTTCCGGCC
>CANRBW010000199.1 GCA_947628975.1 uncultured Oscillospiraceae bacterium
TGCTCCTGGAGGTGTTCCGCTACCTCCAGGAGCAGGGCTTCCGGGTCTTCTGCTCGGTGGGGATCGAGAGCTATTCCAAGATCAAGTCGGACATCTGCGCCGTCATCTGCGACCGGCTCCACCCCGACGGCACCACCCTGCGCTGGCAGCGCAAGCGCTATTTGCAGTTCTACGACGCCAAGGACATCATGGACACCGCCGTCCGGCCCGATCTGGGCTACAACTGGAGCGACTGAGGAGGGATCCCATGGACCGCGACGAACTGGTCAGGCTGGCCTTTTCCATGCTGGAGCGCGCCTACGTCCCCTATTCCGGCTTCCCGGTGGGGGCGGCCCTGCTGTGCCGGGACGGCAGCGTCTTCACCGGCTGTAACGTGGAAAACGCCGCCTACGGCTCCACCCTCTGCGCCGAACGGGTCGCCCTGGTGAAGGCGGTGAGCGAGGGGCACCGGGACGACTGGTCGGTCCTGGCGGTGGCGGGGAAGAGCGCCGACTACTGCTGGCCCTGCGGGGCCTGCCGGCAGATGCTCTATGAGTTCTGCCCGGAGCTGACGGTGCTGGTGGCCCGCGGGGACGGGGCGTATCTGACCCTCCCCCTGGCCGAGCTCCTCCCCCACGGCTTCGGCCCCGCCTCCCTGTCCCAGGGGGAGTGACCCCCCGTCTTGTCACAAAAAACCAGCGGACGCGCCGAGCGCGTCCGCTGGTTTCCATCAGGAGGTGCCCCTATGGCTCCGCTCCCCTTTTCCTGTCTGGTGCTGGACCACGACGACACCGTGGTGGACTCCACCGCCCACGTCCACTACCCCGCCTTCCTGGCCTGCGCCCAGCGGCTCCGGCCCGGCGCGGTGTCCATGACGCTGGAGGAGTATTTCCGCATGAACTGCGACCCCGGCCTGGGGGTCTACTACCGGGAGGTGCTGGGCCTGAGCCCGGAGGAGCTGGCCTTCGAGACCCGGTTCTGGCTGGACTATGTGGCCGACCATGTGCCCAGGGCCTACCCCGGCGTTGACCGGCTCCTCCGCCGCCAGCTCAGCCTGGGGGGCCATGTGTGCGTGGTGTCCCACTCCCGGCGGGAGAACATCCTGCGGGACTACGCCGCCAACGGCCTGCCCCGGCCGGAGCTGGTCTACGGCAGCGAGCTGCCCGCCCACCGGCAGAAGCCCCACCCCTGGCCCCTGCTGGACCTGATGGGCCGGCTGGGCCTGGGGCCGGAGGAGCTGCTGGTGGTGGATGACCTCCCCCTGGGCCAGGAGATGGCCCAGGCGGCCGGGGTCGCCTTCGCCGCCGCCGGGTGGGCCCACGCCATCCCGGAGCTCCAGGACCAACTGCGCCGGGGCGGAGGGCTGTGGTTCCCCTCCCCCGCCGCGCTCTACGACTACCTGTTCCCGGACTGAGCGGGTCAGCGCTCCCGGTCCAGTTCCCGCTTCAGGTAGGCCCCCGTCCTGCTGGCCGGACAGGCGCAGATCTCCTCCGGCGTCCCCGCCGCCACGATCTCCCCGCCGGCCGCCCCGCCGCCGGGGCCCATGTCGATGACGTAGTCGGCGTTGCGGATCACGTCCAGGTCGTGCTCGATGACGATGACGGTGGCCCCGTTCTCCATCAGCCGCCGGAAGACGCGCAGCAGGGTCTCCACGTCCAGGGGGTGCAGGCCGATGGTGGGCTCGTCAAAGACGAACACCGTGTCCTCCTGGCCCTTCCCCATCTCGCTGGCCAGCTTCAGCCGCTGGGCCTCTCCGCCGGAGAGGCGGGGGGTCTCCTCCCCCAGGGTCAGATAGCCCAACCCCAGCTCCTTGAGCACGCCGAGCCGCCGCGCCACCAGGGGCAGGTCGGCGCACAGGGCCAGGGCCTCGTCGATGCTCTTGTCCATCAGCTCCGGCAGGGTGACCCCCCGGCCGCCCCCCTTGGGCGTCCGCCGGACCAGCCCGGCCTCCCTGGCGTAGCGGGAGCCGCCGCAGTCGGGACAGGGGATCTCCACATCCGGCAGAAACTGCACGTCCAGGTCGATGGTGCCGGTGCCGTCGCAGGTGGGACAGCGCAGCCGCCCTGTGTTGTAGGAGAAGTCCCCCGCCCGGTAGCCCCGCGCTCTGGCGTCCGGCGTCTTGGCGTACACCTTCCGCAGCTCGTCGTGGACGTCAGCGTAGGTGGCCACGGTGGAGCGCACGTTGATCCCGATGGGGGTGGCGTCGATCAGCTTGACCTGGGTGATGCCCGCGGCGGACACCGCCCGGACGTGGCCGGGGAGGGCCGCCCCCCGGACCGACGCTTCCAGCGCCGGGATCAGGCTCTCCAGGACCATGGTGGTCTTCCCGGAGCCGGACACGCCGGTCACCGCGGTCAGCCTCCCCTTTGGGAAGTCCACCTCCAGCGGCTTCACCGTGTGGATGGCCGCCGTGGACAGGTGGATGGTCCCCCGCTGGTTCATCCGCTCCGGCGGGACCCGCTCCCCCACCCGGATGGCCGCCCGCCCGGTCAGGAAGGCGCCGATCCGGGACGCCGGATCCCGCTCCACCTCCGCCAGGGGCCCCTGGGCGATGATCTGCCCGCCCCCCGCGCCGGCCTCCGGCCCCAGCTCGATGAGCCAGTCCGCCTGGGCGAGCACCTGGGTGTCGTGGTCCACCAGCACCACCGAGTTTCCGTCGGCCACCAGGTCCCGCATCACGCCGGTCAGCCCCTCCAGGTTGGAGGGGTGCAGGCCGATGGAGGGCTCGTCCAGGACGTAGAGCACGCCGGTGGTGCGGTTCCGGACCGCCCGAGCCAGCTGCATCCGCTGTCGCTCCCCGGTGGAGAGGGTGGAGGCGGCCCGGTCCAGGGTGAGGTAGGACAGCCCCAGGTCGATCAGCCGCCTGGCGGCGGTCTGGAAGGACTCCCGGATGCTCTCCGCCATGGGGCGCATCTCCTGCGGCAGGGAGGCGGGAACGCCGTCCACCCACCGCGTCAGCTCCTCCAGGGTCATGGAGGAGCTGACGCGGT
>CANRBW010000200.1 GCA_947628975.1 uncultured Oscillospiraceae bacterium
CTTCGGGGGCCTTCCCATCTGCATGGCCAAGACCCAGTACTCCTTCTCCGACGACCCCGCCCTGCTGGGCGCGCCCAGCGGCTTCACCGTCACGGTGCGGAACCTGAAGGTCTCCGCCGGGGCGGGCTTCATCGTGGCCCTCACCGGGGACATCATGACCATGCCGGGCCTACCCAAGGTCCCCGCCGCCGAGAGCATCGACGTGGACGAGACCGGCCGGATCACCGGCCTGTTTTGAACGCGGGCGGTCCGCCGGACCGCCCGGACAAAAAAGAAACGGAGGAATCGCCATGAACCACCCCTTCAAAAAGACCCTGGCGGCGCTGCTGACCGTACTGCTGGCGGCGGCCCCCCTGTCCGCCCCGGCCCTGGCCGCCGAGGAGGAGGACGTCGTCGCCCAGGCCGCGATCCTGGTGCGGGACAACCTCTCCCAGCCGGACAGCGCCGTGGCCGCCCCCGCCTCCGGGAAGAGCTATCCCGCCACCTTCGACCTGCGGGCCGTGGACCTGAACGGCGACGGCGAGCCGGAGAACTACGTCACCCCCGTGAAGTGCCAGAACCCCTTCGGCACCTGCTGGGGCTTTGCCGCCATCGCCGCGGCGGAGACCAGCATCCTCACGGAAATGGGGACCCCCTATGATGACCAGGCGCCCCTGGACCTCTCGGAGCGGCACCTGGCCTGGTTCGCCGGCACTCCCCTGCCCGAGAGCCACTCCACCCAGGGCGGCGAGGGAATCTACCACCCCGGCGCGGAGGAGAGCTCCGCCGCCCACTTCGCCGGCGGGAACGCCCTCACCGCCACGTCCATCTTCTCCTCCACCGTGGGCCCGGTGCCGGAGGCTCTGGCCCCCTATCATGGCAAGGAGGGGAAGATCGACTACACCTCGGACGGCGAGCCGGGCCAGTACAGCGCCGATGACGACTGGTCCCTGGACGACTCTCTCCGCCAGTTTACCTCCGCGCCGCTGGAGGAGAGCTATCTCCTCCCCAGCCCCGCCACCTTCGTCAAGGACGAGACGGAGAACACCTACCGCTATGTCTACAACCCCGCCGGGGCCGAGGCCATCAAGAGCGAGCTGATGGCGGGCCGGGCGGTGTCCATCGTCTTTCACTCCGACCAGTCCCAGCCCGGACACCTGAGCGAGGACGTGTACATCAACCCGGAAACCTGGGCCCAGTACACCTACACCAGCTCCCTGGAGGGGGAAAAGGGCGCGACCATCAACCACGCGGTGACCATCGTGGGGTGGGACGACGACTACGCCGTCTCCAACTTCACCGCCGACAACCCCCTGCCTCCCGGCCCCGGCGCCTGGATCGTGAAGAACAGCTGGGGCGCCGCCGGTCAGGAGTTCCCCAACAACTATGACTGGGGCGTGGACGGCTACTTCTACCTCTCCTACTACGACCACACCATCACCACCCCGGAGAGCCTGAACTTCTACACCGACCTCATCCGCAACGCCCAGGCGGGGGCGAAGCAGGAGTTGGGGGTGGCCAAGTACGACTACCTGCCCGTCTTTGGCGATCTGGTGCGCTACGTCCACCTGGACAAGCCCGCCTCCATGGCCAACGTGCTCCATGTGGATGAGTCTGACGGGCCGGTGTCCCTGCGCTCCCTCTCCTTCCAGACCGAGACCCCCAACACCAACGTCACCTTTGAGGTCTACCTCCTCCGGGACGGGTACGCCACCCCCACCGACGGGGAGATGGTCTGCACCCAGACCAAGAGCTACCCCTACGGCGGCTACCACCAGATCGAGCTGGTGGACCGGCCCGTCTTCCCCGTGGGCTCGTCCTTCTCCATCGTGGTCACCTGCCAAGGGGCGGACGGGCAGTATGAGCTGGCCAACGAGCGCTACCAGTCCAAGCTCATGGCGGACATCGCCGGGGAGCTGGGCGCGTCCCTCGCCTACGGCGTGGGGGTCATCAATCCCGGAGAGAGCTTTATGAGCTTTACTGATGCGGACGGGACGGTCCGCTGGGCGGACTGGTCCGCGGTGGTGGCCAAGGCCACGGAGAACAGCATGGCCTCCATGGAGCAGGCCGGTCTGAGCCAGGTCCGGAAGCAGGCCTCGGAGGCCAACCAGGCCCTGGAGGCGGCCTACGCCGCCTATCTGGCGGATCATCCGGAGGCGGCGGACAGCCAGGAGGTCCCGGAGGAGCTGCTCCCCTACCTCACGGCCTTCCAGGAGGCGAACCAGGCGGTGAACGACCTCCTTGACGCCGCCACCAGCGGCGGGGAGCTGGACGGCTTCGCCCTCTACGCCAGCGACAACTTCCCCGTGGCCGCCACCCTGGAGCGGGAGCCCTTCACCGACCTGGGCCTGGGGCAGGACGAGACCCCCCACTGGGCGGCGCGGGCCGTGGATATGGCCCGGCGGCTGGGCCTGATGCGGGGGGAGAGCGACACCCTCTTCGTCCCCGACGCCCCGGTGAGCCGGGCCATGGCCGCCCAGATCCTCTACAACCTGGCCGGTCAGCCGGAGGCGGCGGCCGCCCCCTCCTTCCCCGACGTGGCCGCCGACGCGTGGTACGCCCCGGCGGTGGCCTGGGCCGCCCAGACCGGGGTAGTCCAGGGCTACGACAACGGCAGCTTCGGCCCCGAGGACCCGGTGACCCGGGAACAGCTGGCCAGCCTGATCTACCGCTATGAGCAGTCCCGGGGCGGCGGCCTCACCGGGGAGTGGATGTACCGCCTGCCCTTCACCGACCTGGAGGCGATCTCCAACTGGGCCTTTAGGCGCCCAACTTCCTCCGCCAACTTTGCGATGATCTCGTTCGCGGTCATCGGCTGGGTGTTGTTCTTCTCCTCCTGCGGCTGAATGGAACTCATGTGCTTAAACCTCCTTCCTTTCTGACGATCGTCCTTTCGAGTGGTGATATTAAACGCGGGTATTTCCCTTCAAACTTCGAATGATTGATGCCGCCA
>CANRBW010000201.1 GCA_947628975.1 uncultured Oscillospiraceae bacterium
CACGGCAAGATCATCAACATCTGCTCCATGATGAGCGAGCTGGGCCGGGAGACCGTCTCCGCCTACGCCGCGGCCAAGGGCGGGCTGAAGATGCTCACCCGGAACATCTGCGCTGAGTACGGCGCGGCCAACATCCAGTGTAACGGCATCGGCCCCGGCTACATCGCCACCCCCCAGACCGCGCCCCTGCGGGAGAAGCAGGCCGACGGCTCCCGCCACCCCTTTGACGAGTTCATCTGCTCCCGCACCCCCGCCGGCCGCTGGCTGGAGGCGGAGGAGCTCACCGGCCCCGCGGTCTTCCTGGCCTCTGACGCCTCCAACGCCGTCAACGGCCACATCCTCTATGTGGACGGCGGCATCCTGGCCTACATCGGCAAGCAGCCCTGAGGGCGGAGAAAATACTTGACTGTCAGGAGGAGACGCGTCCTATGGAAAAGCTGAACTACGCCGTCCTGAAGGCTTCGGGCTATCAGGGCTACATTCTGGAAAAGGCGCCGGAGAAGGTCCTGCAATTCGGGGAGGGCAACTTCCTCCGGGCCTTTGTGAACTACTGGTTCGACGTGGCCAACGAAAAGGCCGGCTGGAACGGCAAGTGCGTGCTGGTCCAGCCCATTGCCCCGGGCCTGGCCAAGCTCATCAACGACCAGGAGGGGCTGTACACCCTCTATCTCCGGGGCCGGGAGAACGGCGAGAAGGTGGACCGCAAGCGGGTCATCTCCTCGGTCTCCCGCTGCCTCAACCCCTATGAGAAGGCCGACTTTGACGCCATGATGGAGGTGGCGGTCAGCGACGATCTGGAGTATGTGGTCTCCAACACCACCGAGGCCGGCATCGTCTACGACCCCGCCTGCCAGCTGGCCGACCAGCCCGCCTCCTCCTTCCCCGGCAAGCTGACCCAGGTGCTCTACAAGCGCTGGCAGGCCGGGAAGAAGGGGCTTGTCATCCTCTCCTGCGAGCTCATCGACAACAACGGCAAGGAACTGCTCAAGTGCGTCAACCAGTACATCGACCAGTGGAAGCTGGAAGAGGGCTTCCGGGCCTACGTCAACGACGAGTGCACCTTCTGCTCCACCCTGGTGGACCGCATCGTCCCCGGCCGCATCCGCGACCCGGAGGAGGTGGCCCGGCTGGAGGCCGCCAACGGCTACCACGACGAGCTCATCGACGTGGGCGAGGTCTTCGGCGTGTGGAACATCGAGGGCCCCGACTGGCTGGAGGAGAAGCTGCCCTTCAAGGCCGCCGGGGTCAACTGCCCCGTGGTGCCCGACGTGACCCCCTACAAAAAGCGCAAGGTCCGCATCCTCAACGGCGCCCACACCGGCTTCGTGCTGGGGGCCTACCTGGCGGGGTTCGACATCGTCCGGGACTGCATGGAGGACGACACCGTCCGGGGCTTTATGAACAAGATGCTCCACCAGGAGATCATCCCCACCCTGCCCCTGGACAAGAAGGACCTGGAGGACTTCGCCTCCGCTGTCCAGGACCGGTTCAACAACCCCTTCGTGAACCACCAGCTCATGGACATCTCCCTGAACTCCACCTCCAAGTGGCGGGCCCGGAATATGCCCTCCTTCCTGGAGTACATCGACAAGACCGGGGAGCTGCCCCCCTGCCTGACCATGTCCTTTGCCGCCTACATCGCCTTCTTCTCCAACGACATCCAGGAGCGGACCGAGAAGAACCTCATCTGCAAGCGGCCCAAGGGGGACACCTACGCCTGCTCCGACGACGGCTGGGCCCTGGACTTCTACTTCGCCCATAAGGACGACAGCGCCGCCGACCTGGTCCACGCGGTGATGACCAACCAGCAGATGTGGGGCCGGGACCTGACCCAGGTCCCCGGCTTCGAGGCGGCCACCGTGGCCAACCTGGAGCTCATCCGGGAGAAGGGGGCCAAGGCGGCCTACGCCTCCTGCCTGTGATCGTGCCCGACCAAGAAGGAGAAGAAGGAGGGACCTCCCGTGCCTGACTTTATCAAGATCCACCCCAGCGACAACGTGGCCGTGGCCCTGCGGCCCATCCCCCAGGGGACGGCCTTTGAGGGCGTCACCGCCAACAGCGACATCCCCCAGGGCCACAAGATGGCCCTGGCGGCGGTGGCGGAGGGGGAGAACGTGGTCAAGTATGGCTTCCCCATCGGCCACGCCACCCAGGCCATCGCCCCCGGCGACTGGGTCCACACCCACAATATGCGCACCAACCTGGAGGGGGAGATGGAGTACGTCTATCACCCCAAGGTGACGCCGGTGGCCCCGGTGCCCGCCGGGACCTTCCAGGGCTACCGCCGGAAGGACGGCCGGGCCGCCACCCGCAACGAGATCTGGATCATCCCCACCGTGGGCTGCGTCAACGACGTGGCCAAGGCCCTGGTCCGGAACAACCAGGACCTGGTCACCGGCTCCATCGACGGGCTCTACACCTTCACCCATCCCTTCGGCTGTTCCCAGACCGGGGAGGACCACGCCCAGACCCGGAAGCTGCTGGCCGCTCTGACCCGTCACCCCAACGCCGGGGCGGTGCTGGTGCTCAGCCTGGGCTGTGAGAACCTGACCCACGAGCAGTTTTTGGCCGAGCTTGGGGACTTCGACCCCGAGCGGGTGAAGTTCCTCACCTGCCAGGACGTGGACGACGAGCTCACCGCCGCCCGGCCCATCCTGGAGGAGTGCGCCAAGTTCGCCGGGCAGTTCCGGCGGGAGCCCATCCCCGCCAGCGAGCTGGTGGTGGGCATGAAGTGCGGCGGCTCCGACGGCCTCTCCGGCATCACCGCCAACCCCACCGTGGGCCGCTTTTCCGACCTGCTGGTGGCCATGGGCGGCTCCACCGTCCTCACCGAGGTGCCGGAGATGTTCGGCGCGGAGGGCTTCCTCATGGACCGCTGCCAGAGTGAGGAGGTCTTCCAGAAGGCGGTCAACATGATCAACGGC
>CANRBW010000202.1 GCA_947628975.1 uncultured Oscillospiraceae bacterium
GCGGGGGAGTTTGTCTACACCCCCTATGAGAACAAGACCGGCAAGGACTCCTTCACCTTTGTGGCGGTGGACAGCCAGGGCAACGTCTCCGCCCCGGCCAAGGTGAGCCTGCGCATCCGCAAGCCCGCCACCAAGGTGACCTACGCCGATATGGACGGCGTGGCCGGGTACAACGCCGCCATCCGCCTGGCGGAGGAGGAGGTCCTGGTGGGGGAGCGGGTGGGGGACGCCTACTACTTCCACCCCGACCAGACCGTCTCCCGGGGGGAGTTCATCGCCATGGCCATGTCCGCCCTGGACTGTGAGCCCCTGGCCCAGACCATGACCACCGGCTTTGCCGACGACGGGGCCATCCCCACCTGGTGCAAGGGCTACGTCTCCGCCGCCCTCCAGCAGGGGCTGGTCCGGGGCTACCCGGACGGGGAGGGCCGGGTGGTCTTCGCCCCGGACCACGCCGTAACCAGGGCGGAGGCGGCGGTGATCCTGAACCGGATGCTCTCCGTCACCGACGTGGCGGTGACCACCTTCTACGCCGACACCGTCGCCGCCCCCGCCTGGGCCTTCCAGGCCGCGGTCAACCTAGAGAGCGCGGGGGTCCTCTCCACCGACAGCGCCGGGGCCCTGGCCCTGGACCGGGTTCTGACCCGGGAGCAGTGCGCCCAGATGCTCTGCGGGGCGATGGACGTGGTGGAGGCCCGGAGCGACAGCACCGGCTGGTTCAACTGGTAAGCGCCAAGCAACTGATAAGCCCGGCGCGGCAGCGCAAGACCGCGAACGCCCGCCCCGGCGGGCCGCGAAACGCAGACAAAGAAGGGGCCTTTGGCCCCTTCTTTGTCTGCGTTTTGGGGCGCGTGGACAAACGGGGAAAAAGGTGGTACAATATCCGCAAAGCGGATATTGTACCGGTTCAATGCCGCCTTTGCGGCGCGCAAGCTGCACAGCAGCTTGCAACTATGGTACAATAAAAAAGCAGCATCCCCGCTTCCGCGGCCCAGGCGGGTCTGGCCGGGGCGGGGACAGGAAAGGTGAGACCTATGATCCGACAGATCACGGCGGCGCTGTTGAGCGCGGTGCTGTCCTGCGTGAACCTCCTCGGCCTGACGGTGGGGGGCGGCGGAGCGGTCGCCTCCCCGGCGCGGGGCAGTTGGACCGCGGTGAGCCGGTGGAGCGACGGGGCGGAGGACTTCGTCCAGTATGAGTGGAAGCTGGAGGCGGTCTCCGCCGGCGTGGACGGCTGGACGCTGGAGCTGCGCTCCCAGGGGGAGACGGAGGTGACCCAGTGCTGGAACTGCGCGGTGGAGCGGGACGGAGGGCGCTTCCTGGTCACCCCGGCGGACTACAACGCCGCCGTGGGGGCGGGGGAGAGCGTCACGGCGGGGCTCATCGCCAAGGGGGCGCCTCTGGAGATGGCCTGGTTCCGGACCGGGCCCGGCCAGGGCGCGCCGGGCGGCGGGGTCCAGACCCCCGCCCCGCCCGCGGGGAGCGATCCCCCGCCGGTGGAGGCCGCCGTGCCGGTGGGGGAGGTCCGGCCCCTCCGTGTGGCGGGGACCCACCTGGCCGACCCGGAGGGGAACATCGTCCAGCTCCGGGGGGTGTCCAGCCACGGCCTGGCCTGGTTCCCCGACTATGTGAGCGAGGAGGCTATGCGGACCCTCCGGGACGACTGGGGGGCCAACGTCTTCCGGCTGGCCATGTACACCGCCGAGTACGGCGGCTACTGCTCCGGCGGCGACCGGGAGGCCCTGAAGGCCCTGGTGGACAAGGGGGTCCGGGCCGCCGACGCCCTGGGGATGTACGTCATCATCGACTGGCACATCCTCCAGGACGGAGACCCCACTACCCACCAGAGCGAGGCGGTGGACTTTTTTGGGGAGATGTCCGCCCGGTACGCCGGGTTTGACAACGTGCTCTACGAGATCTGCAACGAGCCGCAGAACTCCCCTTGGAGCTCTGTCATCAAGCCCTACGCCCAGGCGGTGCTGGCCGCCATCCGGCAAAACGACCCGGACGCTGTGGTCATCGTGGGCACCAACACCTGGAGCCAGGACGTGGAGGAGGTGGCCGGGGACCGGCTGGACGACCCCAACGTGGTCTACGCCTTCCACTTCTACGCCGCCACCCACAAAGACAGCTACCGCCAGAAGGTGGCGCGGGCCCTGGACGCTGGTGTGCCGGTCTTTGTCAGCGAGTGCGGCCTGTGCGACGCCTCCGGCGGCGGTGGGGTGGACGCGGCCTCCGCCGCAGCGTGGTTCGACCTGCTGGACCGCCGGGGGGTCAGCTTTGTGGCCTGGAGCCTGTGCAATAAGAACGAGACCGCCTCTCTGCTCCGCCCGGACTGCGCCAAGCTGTCGGGCTGGACGGAGGCGGACCTGAGCGAGAGCGGCAAGCTCTTCCGCCGGGCCATTTCCCAGGGAACGCTCACGCCGTAAAGGCGGAGAGAGATCGAAAGGAGGAGACGGGGATGGAGGAGTCCATCAGACGGGTCAAGGCGAAAAAGGTGCGGGAGCCGGGGAAGAGGGAGCGAAAGCCCCTGGGCCGGTGGGGCCGGACGGGGGTGTGCCTGCTGGTCACCGCCCTGGCGGGGCTGGGGTATTTCTACTTCGCCCTGCCCCCCATCAACCTCCACGCGGGGGAGTTCTACTCCTTTTTGTTCTTCCTGTGCGCGGTCTATGTGGTCTGCGCCCTGGTGCTGGCGGGGAAGGGGGCGGTGGAGCGCCGGGACCTGGGCGCCTTCCTCCGCTTCGCCAAGAGCCAGTGCCTCCCGGCCCTGGCGGTGTTCCTGGCGGCGGTGCTGGTGGCGGCGGTGGGGTGGGCGGTCTCCCTGCCCATCTTCCGGGCGGGGGACTACCGGGACCTGTTGACGGTGCGGGAGGGGGACTTTACCGCCGAGATCAGCC
>CANRBW010000203.1 GCA_947628975.1 uncultured Oscillospiraceae bacterium
TTTGACGAACTTTTCCCAAAAAAACAGGTCGGGGCCCCTCCCAGGCCCCGACCTGTCACTTTTTCCGGTCAGGTGAAGGCGAAGAGATAGACGCAGTAGGCGGCGTAGCCGCACAGGAGGATGGCGCCCTGCCAGCGGTAGAGCTTCTCCCGGACCAGGGCGGGCAGGGTCAGCAGGACCATGACCCCCAGCATCAGGGGGATGTCCACCACCATGGAGGTGGCGCTGGCGGCGCTGAGGTCGAAGGGGCAGATGGTGGTGGCCACGCCGGAGACCAACACCAGGTTGAAGAGGTTGGCGCCGATGATGTTGCCCAGGGACAGGGCCCCGTGGCCCTTGGCCAGGGCGGTGATGGCGGTGACCAGCTCCGGCAGGGAGGTGCCCAGGGCCACCAGGGTCAGGGCGATGACGCTGTCGGGCACGCCCACGGCCTGGGCCAGGATGGTGGTGTTGCCCACCAGCTGGCGGGCGCCCAGGGCGATGACCAGGGCTCCCACCACCAGCAGGGCCACGTCCCCCGCCGCGGAGCCGGAGGTGCCGTCGCCCTGGGGCTGGGCGGGGCGGGCGCTCTCCGCGTCCCGGCGCATCTGGACCACGGTGACGATCATATAGATGACGAACATCACCAAAAGGGTGACGCCGCTGATCCGGCTAAACTCCCCGAAGAGGTAGGCGGTGAGGACGTAGTAGGCCGCGGCGACGAAGAAGGCCGCGGTGGGCAGGAGGAAGGTCCGCCGCTCCACCTTGGCGGGGCGGACCACCAGGGTGATGGCGGCGATGAGGGCGGTGTTGCAGATGATGGAGCCGATGGCGTTGCCGAAGGCGATGGAGCCGTTGCCGGCCATGGCCCCCTGGGCGGAGACCATCACCTCCGGCAGGGTGGTGCCGATGGAGACCACCGTGGCCCCGATGAGCAGCTCCGGCATACCGAAGCGGTGGGCGATGGACTGGGCCGCGTCCACGAACCAGTCCCCGCCCTTGATGAGGAGCAAAAAGCCCACCACGAACAGCAGCGCGTTGCCCCAGATGGGCAGGCCCAACCCCTCCACATTGCCCAGGATCACATCCAGGATCTGTCCCATGCCGATCTCTTCCTCTCTACGGTAGAATAAGCAAACGCCCAAGTGCGGCCAGGGGCCGCGCTTGGGCACATGGGGACTCGCCGTGCTCACGCAGACCGCTTCTGGCGCGCGTGAGTCTCGCAGTTTCAAGTAAGCCAGGCCGCCGGGGCGGCCATGATGTTGAACTTACTCCGCACCGGCGGGGCCGGTACGCTTGCTACTCCCTCACATGGGAAATCACAAGGGGATTGTACCACACCCCTTCCCCCTTTGTCAAGGCGGAACGGCGAACGCCCCCCTCTCCGGCGGAGAGGGGGGGGCGGAAAGACCGGCTTGGCGGGGTCAGCGGGCGGAGAGGTACTGGTCGATGGCCTTGGCGGCCACCTTGCCCGCGCCCATGGCGGAGATGACGGTGGCCGCGCCGGTGACGGCGTCGCCCCCGGCGTAGACCCCGGCCTTGGTGGTGGCTCCGGTGTCCTCCTCCACGATGATGCCGCCGTGGCGGTTCACCTCCAGGCCCTGGGTGGTGGACTTGATGAGGGGGTTGGGGGAGGTGCCGATGGAGATGACCACCGTGTCCACCTCCAGCTCAAACTCGCTGCCGGGGATGGGGATGGGACGGCGGCGGCCCTTCTCGTCCGGCTCGCCCAGCTCCATCTTGATACAGCGCATGGCCCGGACGAAGCCGTTTTTGGGGTCCCGCCTGTCCTCCGGGTTCTGGTAGCCCAGGATCTCCACCGGGTTATTCAGCAGCCGGAAGTCGATCCCCTCCTCCATGGCGTGCTCCACCTCCTCTTTCCGGGCGGGGAGCTCCTCCAGGGAGCGGCGGTAGACGATATACACCTTCTCCGCCCCCAGCCGCAGGGCGGTGCGGGCCGCGTCCATGGCCACGTTGCCGCCGCCCACCACCGCCACCTTGCCCCCCTTCATGATGGGGGTGACGGGGCTGTCCTGATACGCCTTCATCAGGTTGGAGCGGGTCAAGAACTCGTTGGCGGAGTAGACCCCCTTCAGGCTCTCGCCGGGGATGCCCATGAAGTTGGGCAGGCCCGCGCCGGAGCCCACGAACACCGCCTCGAAGCCCAGGTCGAAGAGCTCGTCGATGGTGAGGGTCTTGCCGATGACCATGTTGGTCTCCATCTTCACCCCCATGGCGGTGAGGTTGTCCACCTCCTTCTGGACGATGGACTTGGGGAGACGAAACTCCGGGATGCCGTACACCAGCACGCCGCCGGCGGTGTGCAGGGCCTCAAAGACGGTGACGGCGTAGCCCTTCTTGGCCAGGTCGCCGGCGCAGGTCAAACCGCTGGGGCCGGAGCCCACCACCGCCACCTTGTGGCCGTTGGCGGGGACTTTCTCCGGGGCGGCCTGGGCGTGGGCGTTGTGCCAGTCGGCCACGAACCGCTCCAGCCGGCCGATGCCCACCGGCTCCCCCTTGATGCCCCGGACGCACTTGCTCTCGCACTGGGTCTCCTGGGGGCAGACCCGGCCGCAGACGGCGGGGAGGGAGGAGGACTGCTGGATGATCTGATAGGCCCCCTCGAAGTCCCCGTCCTTGATCTTCTCGATAAAGGCGGGGATGTGGATGTTCACCGGGCAGCCGGACACGCAGGGCATATTCTTGCAGTTGAGGCACCGCAGGGCCTCGTCTATGGCGGTGGCCTCGTCGTAGCCCAGGGCCACCTCCTGGAAGTTGTGGGCCCGGACCTCCGGGGGCTGGGTGGGCATGGGGTTCTTCTTGGGGTTCATGTTGGCCATATCACTGCGCCTCCTTTTTGAACAGGTTGCAGGTCTCCTCGTAGGCGTGGCGCTCGAAGTC
>CANRBW010000204.1 GCA_947628975.1 uncultured Oscillospiraceae bacterium
ACCTGGTGCCCGGCCCCGGCCATGCGGAGGACCAGGTCCCGGTTGTCCTGGATCTGGGCGCCGATGAGGAAGAAGGTGGCCCGGACTCCCCGCTGTTCCAGCCCGTCCAGCAGGCGGAGGGTGGTGTCGGGCCGGGGGCCGTCGTCAAAGGTGAGGGCCACCAGCCGGGGGGTCTCCCGGACGGTCTGGCTCAGGCCGGTCTGGGCGGTCCGGAGGGGCCGGGCCCAGACCGGCAAAAGGAGCAGAAAAAACGCCGCCAGCAGGACCAACGCCGGCGGCCGGACACGATCTCGCCCCGCCATGGGCACACCTCCCCGTTTTCTGGGGGTAGTGTGCCCACGGGGGCGGAAAAGTTACTGGAAGGTTTCGGCCAGGGGGTCGATCCCGGCCTGGGCGGCCTCGCAGAGGGGGTAGAAGTAGTCGTAAAAGGGCATGAGGAAAGCCATGCCGTCCACCAGCCGCCGGACCAGGGCAGGGCCGTCGTAGGTCTCGCGGAAGCAGGGGCTTTCGTGGATCAGGTTGAAGGACTTCAGGTTGTACCACCCGGCCAGGTCGCCGGGCGCGCCGGGCCGGAACCGGGCGTAGGACGGCCCGGAGAGGAGGAATTCGCTCTGGCGCAGGAGGGAGGCGTTGAGCCGGGCCAGCCGGGCGGGGGCGGCGTCAATGGCGGCCCGGTGGCGGGCCATGGTGGCCGCCTTGGGCTGGAAGAGCCCCATGCCGTAGCTCCAGCCGTCCCGGTCCAGCTCGAACCAGAACCCCGGCGCGTCCTGCCAGTTCTCCACCGGGGGCTGGATGGAGAACCACAGGCTGGTCTTGTAGAACTCGATGCCCCGGCAGCGGCGGGCGTCTTTGTAGATGCGGGCCACCTTGCACAGCAGGTCCCGGTCCGGACAGCGCTCCAGCAGGCCGTCAAACACCTGGTCGGCCAGGGCCTTCATGGGGGTGAGGAGGTGGTCGAGATACTCCTGCTTGTGCTGGGAGAACCAGATCCGCTCGTTGTTGGCGGCGATGCCCAGCAGGAAGTCGTAGGTCTGGGGGGTGAAGCCGGAGAACATCCCCTCACCTCCCGTAGGACCGGGCCAGCCGGGCGAAGACCTCCAGCGCGCCCTGGACCCGCTGGGTGGGCACGCAGAAGGAGAGCCGGGCGTACCCCGGAGCGCCGAAGCCGGAGCCGGGGACCAGCAGCAGGTCCATGGCCTTGGCCCGGTCGCAGAAGGCGGCGTCGTCGGGCTCCAGAGTGGGGAGGAAGTAGTAGAAGGTGCCGGCGGGGGGGATGGAGACGTCAAAGCCCAGCTCCCCCAGCCCGGCGGTGAGCAGGCGGCGGTTCTCGGCGTAGACGGACAGGTCGGCGGTGAGGCCGTCACAGGCGGCGCAGAGCCGCTGGAACAGGGCGGGGGCGTTCACATAGCCCAGGGTGCGGCCCGCCCCGCCCACGGCGGCCAGGACCGCCTCCCCGTCGGTCACCCGCTCCCCCACCAGCACATAGCCGATGCGCTCCCCGGGGAGGGAGAGGGACTTGGACCAGGAGTAGCACACCAGGGTGTCGGGGTAGAAGTCCGGGACCCAGGGGGTGACCGCGCCGTCGTAGACGATCTCCCGGTAGGGCTCGTCGGAGATGAGGTAGATGGGGTGGCCCAGCTCCTCCGCCTTCCGGGCCAGCACCTGGGCCAGGCCCCGGAGGGTCTGGGGGGTGTAGACCACCCCGGCGGGGTTGTTGGGGGAGTTGATGAGCACCCCCTGGGTCCTGGGGCCGATGGCCCGCTCCAGGGCGTCCAGGTCGATCTGGAAGTCGGGCACGCGGGGGGGCAGGATCACCGGCACGGCCCCCGCCCCCTCGATGAAGACCTTGTATTCCGGGAAGTAGGGGGCGAAGACCACGAACTCGTCCCCCGGACGCTGGGTCAGGGCGTGGAAGACACAGCACAGGGCCGCCGCCGCCCCGGCGGTGAGGTAGAGGTCGTCGGGGCGGTAGGGGTGGCCGAAGCGGGCGGCCAGACCGGCCGCCAGCCGGGTCCGGACCGCCCGGTCCCCGGTGGAGGTGGTGTAGCTGTGCAGGGTCAGGGGGTCCTCCTCCCGGAGCAGACGCTCCAGCTCCTCCAGCACCGGCCGGGGGGGCGGCACGCTGGGGTTGCCCAGGGAGAAGTCGTAGACCCGCTCCGGCCCCACCTCCCCGGCGCGGCGGTTGCCGTATTCAAACAGCTCCCGGATCACCGACCGGGCGGTGCCCAGCTCGTAACAGCGCTTGGAGACCATTCTATCACGTCCTCCCAACAGATTGTCCCCAGTATACCCCTTTTTTCCGCCGGGCGCAAGTCGGGCTTTTGGGGGATTAGCACTCGAAGGTGGAGAGTGCTAAAAGTTTACAGTGCGTTCATCCTTTTCCCCCGGCGAGCCCCTATACTGAAAGGCGAAAAGAAAGGAGGGGTGGAGCGATGAACGCGCAAAATTACACCCAAAAGTCCCTGGCCGCCCTGCAAAGCGCCCAGGATCTGGCCTCGGAGTACGGCAACCAGCAGCTGTCCCAGGTCCATCTGCTCCTGGCCCTGCTCCGGGACCGGGAGGGGCTGATCCCCCAGCTACTGACCCACATGGGCCTGACTCTGCCCAGCCTGGAGGCGGCGGTGGAGAAGCTGGCCCAGGAGCTGCCCAAGGTCTCCGGGCCGGGGCGGGAGTTGGGGAAGGTCTACCTGACCCAGGGGGTGGACGCCGCCCTCAACGCCGCCGAGGCGGAGGCCGGGGCCATGCGGGACGAGTATGTGTCGGTGGAGCATCTGCTGCTGGGCCTGCTGGCCAGGGCGGAGGCGCCCCTGGCCCAGCTGTTCCGGACCTACTCCGTCACCAAGGAGGGGGTGCTGGCCG
>CANRBW010000205.1 GCA_947628975.1 uncultured Oscillospiraceae bacterium
GGACGGGTGGGAGCTGTGCCTGGCGGCCTTCCACCCGGCAGGGCAGACCCCGCCGGCGGAAGGCCGCCAGGCACAGCTCCCACCCGTCCCCCACCAGGACCGGGCCCTCCGGCGGGCAGTCCGGCGCCAGCTGGTCCAACAGCTGGTCCACCCCCAGGGCCCCGTCCGGAGTCAGCCGGACCGGCGCGCCCTCCCGCACGGCGAAGCGGGCGGCGTAGACCTGCCCCCGGCGGGCGTCCATACAGCAGCAGAGCTCCTGCCCCTCCAGATGGCTCAGGCCCCAGGCCATGGACTCCAGGGTGGAACAGCCCGCGCAGGGCAGCCCTCTGGCCCAGGCCAGGCCCTTGGCCTCCGCCACGCCGATCCGCAGACCGGTGAAGGAGCCGGGGCCGTTGGCCACCGCCACCAGCTCCACCTGGTCCAGGGGGACCGCGCAGTTTTCCAGCATGGCCGCCACCATGGGCAGCAGGGTCACCGAGTGGGTGAGGCCGTTGTTCTGGAAGGACTGGGCCAGCGGAAGCTCATCCCGGCACAGGGCGCAGCTCGCCGCCCTGGCCGAGGACTCCAGCGCCAGGATCAGCATGGGGCGGCCTCCTGGATCTCCACCAGGCGGTCGGTCTCCCCCGGACCCCGGCGGATGGCGACCCGCCGGGCCCCGGACAGGTACTCCCCGCCCCGCTGGCTCCACTCCACACAGCACACCCCGCCCCGGTTCAGATAGTCCTCCCAGCCGATGTCGAACAGGGCCCCGGCGTCCTCCAGCCGGTACATGTCAAAATGGAACAGGGGCAGGCGGCCCCCCTCATACTCGTTGACGACGGTGAAGGTGGGGCTGGTGACCCGGCCGGGGTAGCCCAGCCCGGCGGCCAGGCCGCGGGTGAAGGCGGTCTTGCCCGCCCCCAGCTCCCCCTCCAGGGCCAGCACGTCGCCGGGGCGGAGGGTCCGGGCCAGCTCGCCGGCCAGGGCCTCGGTCTCCTCCTCGCTGTGGCTCTCCAGGACCACGCTCCCTCACCTCCTCTACGCAAGCTATCATAGCATAAAACCGGGAAATGCACAATTCCCTACTTTTATTTTTTTCCCGGCTGTGCTATGATGGAGGCGAAAGCGCCCCGCCCGGCCGGGGCGGGAGACCGGAGGGAGGAGGCCCGGAGATGAAGGACGCCGTCCGCCGCTTTTTCCACAAGGGGGATATGGTCCTGCTGTGCCTGTGTCTGGCGGCCAGCGGCATGGGCCTGGCCCTCATTTACAGCGCCACCCGCTACACCCACACCAGCCGCTATGTGCTGGTCCAGGCGGTGGGCATCCTCATCGGCGTGGGGTGCTATTTCCTGCTGACCCTGGTGGACCTGCGCCACGTCACCGAGCGGACCTGGCCGGGGATGCTGTTGTTCAACGTGGTGATCCTGCTGGCGGTCATCCCCCTGGGCACCGACGGGGGCACCGGGAACAAGAACTGGATCCCCCTCCCCGGTCTGCCGGTGAACATCCAGCCCAACGAGCTGGTGAAGCTGTTCTTCGTCATCCTGCTGGCCTATCAGATCGACCGGCTCCGGGACAAGGAGCTGCTCAACCACCCCGGCGGGGTGATGTCCCTGGCCCTGCACACCCTCTTTTTCGCGGGGCTGAACATGGTCATCACCGGGGACTACGGCATGAGTCTGGTCTACCTCCTCATCTTCGTGACCATGGCCTGGTGCGCGGGGGTGCGGTGGTGGTGGTTCGCCCTGGGCCTGGGCCTGGGGGGCGGGGCGGTGGCCGCGCTGTGGAGCCATCTGCCCGGCTATATCCAGGACCGGGTGATGGTGGTCTTTTTGCGCAACGACCCCCAGGGCGCGGGCTGGCAGCAGGAGCACAGCGTCCTGGCCATCGGCTCCGGCGGCCTCACCGGCCAGGGCTTCCTCCAGGGCTACCAGACCCAGCGGGGGACCATCCCCGCCCAGTATACCGACGAGATCTTCGCCGTCTGCGGCGAGGAGCTGGGCATGGTGGGCTGCGTCATCGTCATGGCCCTGCTGGCGGCCATCATCCTGCGCTGTTTCTGGGTGGGCCGCCGGGCGGCCACCCCCATGACCGCCATCGTGGCCATGGGCTACGGGGGGATGTTCCTGTGTCAGACGGTGGTGAACCTGGCCATGTGTCTGTACGTCTTCCCGGTGGTGGGGCTGACCCTGCCCTTCTTCAGCTACGGCGGCACCTCCATCATCACCCTGTTCGTGGCGGCGGGGGTGGTCTCCGGGGTCAAGGCGGCGGAGACGCCCAGCTGGCTCCAGGACCGGGGCGGCTGAGCCCCGGCGGGACGAGAGCGCGGCGAAGGAGGAGAGGGCGATGAAGGGAAAACGGATCTTGCCCTGGCTGGCGGCCGGGGCGGTGTGCGCGGCGGCGCTGGCGGTGGGACTGAACTGGACCGCCATCCGGGTGCGGACCGACCCCCTGGGAGCGTTGGCGGCGGGGGCGGAGCGGCTGCCCGTGCCGCCCCAGCCCCTGGCGGTGAGCTTTTTGGGGACGGTGGAGCCCGGCGGGGACAGGACCCTCAACTGCGCGGGCACCCTGGACCTCCAGGCGGACGGGGAGGGGCTGCGCCTCTGCCTGGCCGACTGCACCCTGGGCGATGAGGAGAGCACCCAGACCTTCTCCCTCTACCTCAGCCCCTGGGAGGCCGCCGCCTCCCTCCCCGACCTGCTGGGCGGGGACGCGGGGTGGTACTCGGTGAGCCTGGAGCGTCCCCTGGCCGAGCAGGGGGACCAGGCGGCCATGGAGCGGCTGTGGGGCCGGGCGGCCCTGGACCAGGCCCAGGGGCGGGCGGACGCCCTGCGGGAGGCGCTGGAGGGGGTCCAGACCCTGGGGGCCAC
>CANRBW010000206.1 GCA_947628975.1 uncultured Oscillospiraceae bacterium
CTTCAGGGTGATGAGGGCCACGATCATATCGGTGACCGCCTCAGGGGGCAGGGTCTTGTTGGCGGAGACGATGTTGGTGAGCAGGTCCGGGCCGATCTTAAAGTCGTTGTGGCCCTGCTGGAAGGTGACGCCGAACACGTCCTTGGTCTCCACCGGGGCGCAGACGTAGCCGGGGTCGATCTCCACCACGTTGTAGTTGCCCTTCTTCTTGGTCTTCAGGATCTCCAGGGCCTCGGGGGTGTAGCCGGGGGCGATGATCCCGTCGGACACCTCCGCCTTCAGGTAGGCGGCGGTGGCGGCGTCACAGACGTCGCTGAGGGCGGCCCAGTCGCCGTAGGAGCAGAGCCGGTCCGCCCCCCGGGCCCGGATGTAGGCGCAGGCGATGGGGGAGAGCTCCGCGCCGGGCTCGACGAAGTACATCAGCCGCTCCGTCTGGCTCAGGGGTTTGCCCACGGCGGCCCCGGCGGGGGAGACGTGCTTGAAGGAGGCGGCGGAGGCCAGGCCGGTGGCCTCCTTCAGCTCCCGGACCAGCTGCCAGGAGTTGAGGGCGTCCAGCAGGTTGATGTACCCCGGCTTGCCGTTGAGAACGGTGATGGGCAGGTCCGAGCCGTCCTTCATATAGACCTTGGCGGGCTTCTGGTTGGGGTTGCAGCCGTATTTGAGTTCCAGTTCTTTCATGTTGACCCTCCTTGCTCAGTGAAGCTGGTTGACGATCACGTCCTGGGTCCGGCCGGTGGCCAGGTCGATATAGCGGACAAAGAGGGCCACCCGGTTCTGGTGGTCCAGGGCCTCCCAGACCTTTTGGGCCCAGACCTCCGGGTCCGCCTCGTCCACCGCCACGGCGATGGGCTCGCCCCGGAAGGAGGGCAGGGGGGCGCCGTCGGTCTGATAGGTGCTGATAAAGTGCCCCACCCCCGCCTTGGGGACGTCGTAGTCGAAGAAGAACCGCTGGCAGGTGTCGGCGTCGCCGTCCATGGTCTTGAGGATGGACAAGGCGTAGGCGCCGTTCCCCATCACCACGCCGGAGACGCGGGGGGTGAAGTTGGGCCCGTCGGGCTCGAAGGTGCGGGTCTTCAGGGCGTGGCGGTAGCAGTGGCCGGACTCCATGGCGTCCCGGATGGTGTCGGTCTGGTCGCCGTTGGTGACGATGGTCACCGGCCCCACCACCCGGACGGGGTGGTAGATGATCAGGGAGGGGTCGGTCATCTTGCTCTCGTCAAAGGCCTTGGTGCGGATGCCGTCCTCGGTGGCCTCAAAGACCCGGTTGCGGCTGTTGACGCTCCGGCCCATGATGAAATAGGTGACCACCGCCTTGGCGTTGTCCGCCGTGCGACCGATGAGGATCCCCCGGCCGGGGTAGGGATTGCCCGCGAGAAGGGCGGTAAAGTCCTGACAGCTCATGATCATTCCTCCTCTGAAATATGGACCTGACGGCCCTCTACCCTCAGTCTGCCCTGGCAGAACAGCGCCGCCACCTGGGGCAGGAGCTTCCACTCCGCCTCCTCCATCACCCGGCGCTGCAAGGTCTCCGGCGTGTCGTCCTCCCGGACGGCCACCGCCCTCTGGGCGATGATGGGGCCCCCGTCCGGCTCGGCGGTGACGAAGTGGACGGTGGCCCCGGTGACCTTCACGCCGTAGGCCAGTGCCCGCTCGTGGACCCGCAGGCCGTAGAACCCCTCCCCGCAGAAGGAGGGGATGAGGGCGGGGTGGACGTTCAGAATGGCGTTTTGGTAGGCGTCCACGAACTCGGCGGTGAGGATGTGCATGAACCCCGCCAGGATGATGAGGTCCGCCTCCAGCGCCCGGCACCGCTCCAGCAGGGCCAGGGAGTAGGCCCGGTGGTCGGGGTAGTCCTTCTTGGGGACCACATAGCCCGGGACCCCGGCCTTTTCCGCCCGCTCCAGGGCGTAGGCCCCTTCCTTGGAGGAGACCACCCCCACGACGGCTCCGCCGGTCAGCTCCCCCCGGGCCTGGGCGTCCAGCAGGGCCTGGAGGTTGGTCCCCCCGCCGGAGACCAGCACCACGATACGCTTCAGCATAGCGCCACCTTGTCCTCGCCCCGGACGATCTCGCCCAGGACGTAGGCGTCCACGCCGTTCTCTCCCAGGGCGGCCAGGGCCCGGTCGGCGGTGTCCCTGGAGACCACCATGGCCATTCCAACGCCCATGTTGAAGGTGTTGAACATATCCCGCTCCGGGATCTTCCCCACCCGCTGGATCAGGCCGAAGATGGGCAGGGGACGGATGGCGGCCTTTTCCAGCCTGGCGCACAGCCCGTCGGGGATACAGCGGGGGATGTTCTCAAAAAAGCCGCCGCCGGTGATGTGGCTCACGCCCTTCACGTCGGCGGCGGCCAGGGCGGCCAGCACCGGCTTGACGTAGATGGCGGTGGGGGTCAGCAGAGTCTCCCCCAGGCCGGCGCCCAGCTCGTCATAGCGGCGGCCCAGGTCGGCCCGCTCCACGTCGAAGACCTTTCGGACCAGGGAGAAGCCGTTGGAGTGCACCCCGGTGGAGGGGAGGGCCAGGACCACGTCCCCCTCGGCCATCCGGCTCTGGTCGATGACCTTGGCGCGGTCCACGATCCCCACCGAGAACCCGGCCAGGTCGTAGTCGTCAGGAGCCATGACGCCGGGGTGCTCGGCGGTCTCCCCGCCGATGAGGGCGCACCCGGCCCGGACGCAACCCTCGGCCACGCCGGAGACCAGCTGGGCCACCTTTTGGGGGACGTTTTTGCCGATGGCGATGTAGTCCAGGAAAAAGAGGGGCTTGGCCCCGCAGCAGATGATGTCGTTGACGCACATGGCCACGCAGTCGATGCCCACGGTGTCGTGCC
>CANRBW010000207.1 GCA_947628975.1 uncultured Oscillospiraceae bacterium
ACAGGTTGGTGACCACGGCGATGTGGGGGCTCCGGGTCATGGTCATCAGCTGGAAGGAGCTCAGCTCCAGCACCACCCGGTGGTTCTCCTCCATCTGGTCCACCTTGTCCAGCAGGGGGGTACCGATGTTCCCCCCCACCCAGATCTGATACCCCGCCGCCCGGAGGAGGCCGGCGATGATGCTGGTGGTGGTGGTCTTGCCGTCGCTGCCGGTCACCGCCAGGATGGGGCAGGGGCACAGGGCGAAGAACGCCTCCATCTCCGAGGTCAGGACGCTCCCTCCCGCCACCGCCCCGGCCAGGGCGGGGTGGTGGGGCATGATCCCCGGCGAGCGGAAGATCACCGCCTCGGTCAGCTCCTCCAGATAGTCCGGCCCCAGGCGCAGGGCGGCCCCCTGGGCCTCCCACCGGGCGGGCAGGTCGTCCTCGAAGTCCTCCCTGGCCCGCTTGTCCCGGATGACCAGGTCCACGCCGTGGTCCAGCAGAAGGGCGATCAGGGGGGTGTTGCTCACCCCGGCCCCAAGGACCGCCACCTTTTTCCCCGCCAGGGTCTTACAATACTCCTGTAACCGCGATCCCATCTCTCTCCCTCGTTTCCATGGATGAACTAAAAGGTATTATACCCCAACGAAAGGGATTTGACAAGGCCGGAAAGAAGGGCTAAAATAGGACTGCAAGCAAGCTGGACAGCCGCGTGGGCGTCTCCAAAGGGGCGCCCATGAGGAAAGTCCGGGCTCCACAGGGCAAGGATAACGGGTAACACCCGCCGGGGGCGACCCCAGGAAAAGTGCAACAGAGATATACCGCCCCGCCTCCCCTCGGGGGGCGGAGTAAGGGTGGAAAGGCGGAGATAAGCGCCCGCCCGATGGCTGGGAACAGCCCATCGCTGTAAACTCTATCCGGAGCAACGCCGTGGAGGGACACATGGTCGGCCCGACCGTCCCGGGGAGGCGGCTTGAGCGCGTTGGCAACAGCGCGCCTAGATAGATGGCTGTCTTAAAGGACAGAACCCGGCTTACAGGCTTGCTTGCCCCTTGTTCTCCCCGGACCGCTCCCGGTCCGCATCCTGGATATGGAGGTGCCGTTATGGCCAAGGCTCTGGTCAGTATCCTGACCGCTTCCGTCACCGCCCTCTCCCTGTTCCTGGGGGCCTGTCAGTCCCCCCCGGCGGACCCGGACTACGACTACGCCAGTCCCGTCCCGGAGAGCGCGGCCCAGACCGACCAGTGGTTCGACGACAGCTGTATCATCGGCCACTCTCTGATGGAGGGGTTCGAGGCCTTCTCCAAGGTGGACGCCAACATCCACTTCTTCACCTCCACCGGCCTCTCCGCCGCCGGGGCGTTGAGCTACAAGAAGTTCGACCTGCCCAACGGCGGCGTGGGCACCCTGGAGGAGGGGCTGGGCCAGAAGCAGTTCAGCAAGGTCTACCTCATGCTGGGCATCAACGAGATCAGCGCCTCCTCGGACTCCTTCCGGAAGAACATGGGCGGCATCGTGGACGCCGTGCGCCGCCTCCAGGGGGAGAACATCCCCATCTACGTCATCAACGTGACCCCCACCACCCGCAATAAGTCCAACGCCGGGCCCTTCAACCGAGAGAACATCACCCGCCTCAACGCCGCCCTGCTGGAACTGTGCGGGGAGAAGCGGTGCTACTATGTGGACCTCTACGCCTGCTTTGCCGACGCGGAGGGCTACCTCCCCTCGGAGAAGTCCACCGACGGGGTCCACATCACCGCCGGGCAGTATCAGGTCATGGCCGACTATCTGAAGTCCCACACCGTCTGACCCAGGCGGGGCCGAAAGCGCGAAAAACACAGGCAGGGCGAAGGCCGCCCCGCCTGTGTTTTTTCCGCGCTCAGACCCAGCCCAGGGCCAGGACCAGCAGGTGGAAGAGGAAGCACGCCGCCATGCCGCAGGCGGTGGGCACGGCGACGCTCAGGGCGGTCCAGGCGGCGCTGCCGGTCTCCTTGCGGATGGTCAGGCAGGTGGTGGCGCAGGGCCAGTGCATCAGGGAGAACAGCACCACGCTGACGGCGGTACACCAGGTCCAGCCGTTGGCGGTCAGCACCCCCAGCAGGGCCCCACCCTGGAGGTCCACCAGGCTGCCCTGGGCCAGGTAGGCCATGGCCAGGATGGGCAGCACGATCTCGTTGGCGGGCAGGCCCAGGAGGAAGGCGGCCAGGATCACCCCGTCCATCCCCAGGGCCCGGCCCAGGGGGTCCAGAAAGCCGGTGATGTGGGCCAGGATGGTCTCCCCGCCCAGGGTGAGGTTGGCGCACAGCCAGATCAGCACCCCCGCCGGGGCGGCCGCCGCCACCGCGCGGGAGAGAACCTTCAGGGTCCGGTCCACCACGCTGCGGAGGATGACCCGCCCCACCTGGGGCCGCCGGTAGGGGGGCAGTTCCAGGGTGAAGGAGGAGGGGGTCCCCTTCAGTACCGTGGCCGACAGCAGCCGGGAGACCAGCAGGGTCATCCCCACCCCCAGCAGGATCACCCCCACCAGCGTCAGCGCCCCCAGCAGAGACCCCCCTGCCCCGCCCCCGCTGAGAAAGAGGGCGATCATGCAGATCATGGTGGGGTAGCGGCCGTTGCAGGGCATGAAGCTGTTGGTGAGCACGGCGATGAGCCGCTCCCGCTGGGAGTCGATGATGCGGCAGCCGGTCACCCCCGCGGCGTTGCAGCCGATGCCCATGCACATGGTCAGCGCCTGCTTGCCGCAGGCCCGGCACCCCTGGAAGCACCGGTCCAGGTTGAAGGCCACCCTGGGCAGGTAGCCAAAGTCCTCCAGCAGGGTGAACAGCGGGAAGAAGATGGCCATGGGCGGC
>CANRBW010000208.1 GCA_947628975.1 uncultured Oscillospiraceae bacterium
CTCGATGTAGTGGCGGATCAGGGGAGGGGCGTTGCCCACCAGGCGGCGCACGCCGGTGCGCTTGATCTCCACGGCGTCGTCGGCGATGAGCCGGTGGCCGCGCTTGACCAGCTCGATGGCGGTCTCGCTCTTGCCCACGCCGGACTCGCCCAGGATCAGCACGCCCTCGCCGTAGATCTCCAGCAGGACGCCGTGGCGGGTGATGCGGGGGGCCAGGGAGGTGCGCAGAAAGCTGATCACCGAGCTCATGAAGCTGGCGGTGGACTCGCCGGTGCGGAGGATGGTGCGGTCGTACTTCTCCGCCATCTCAAGGCACTCCGGGAGCACGTCCAGGGAGCGGGTGATGATCAGGGCGGGGATGGGGTGGCGCATCAGTTCCTCAAAGCCCGCCCGGCGGGCCTCCGGGGTCACGCCGGCCAGATAGGTGTTCTCCACCAGGCCGATGAGCTGGATGCGCTTGGGGTCGAAGTAGTCCCAGTAGCCGGTGAGCTGAAGGCCGGGGCGGTTGATCTCCTCCACGGTGACGGGGGTCTTTTCGTAGTTGGTCCCGCCGCGGATGACCTCCAACTTGAACTCCTCGATCAGGGCGCTGAGCTGGACGGAGTACGGGCCTGACATAGGCGTCCACATCCTTTCACATCACAGATGATTATACCGCTTCTTCCGGCGAAGACTGTCGTTCCAGGGCGGCGATCCGGGAGAGGCCGCGCTTCCGGTAAAACAGGATGGTGAGGATCAGGGAGAGACCCTCGGCGATGGGGAAGGCCGCCCAGATCCCGGCGGGGTAGAAGAAGGTGAACAGCGCGGCGGCGGGGAGCAGGACCACCAGGGTCCGGGTCAGGGAGCACAGCAGGCTGATCACCGGGGTGCCCAGGGCCTGGAAGACGCCGATGAAGATGATGGAGACCGCCGCCATGGGGAAGGAGAGGCTGATGACCCGCAGCGCGCTCTCCCCCACCGCCAGGACCTGGTCGAAGGGCAGGGTGGAGCCGGAGGCCTCGGTGGCCTCGAACAGGGAGAGGAGCGGGCCGGGAATGGCCAGGAAGAGCAGGGTGCCACAGCACATGATGACCAGGGAGAGCTGGAGGGAGAAGCGGATGGCCTCCCGGATGCGCTGGGGGGAGCGGGCGCCGTAGTTGTAGCTGACGATGGGGATGACGCCGTTGTTCAGGCCGAACACCGGCATGAAGACAAAGGACTGGATCTTGAAATAGGCGGTGAGGACGAACACATGAGCCGCGCTGATCTCCGCCAGGAACTTGTTCATGCCAAAGACCATCACCGTGGTCAGGGACTGCATGGCGATGGAGGGCAGACCGATGCGGTAGATACTGCCCACGATGTGGCGGTTGAAGCGGAACTGGCGGAAGTGGAAGACCACCACCCGGTTGCGCTTGACCATGATGAAGCCCAGGGCCATCCCCAAAAACTGTCCGCCGATGGTGGCGATGGCCGCGCCGGCCACCCCCATCCGGGGGAAGCCCAGGTAGCCGAAGATCAGGATGGGGTCGAAGATGATGTTGAACAGCGCCCCGGCCCCCTGGATGATCATGGGGCCGATGGAGTTGCCGCTGGCCTGTAGGATGCGCTCGGCGGAGAACTGCATACACATCCCCAGGGAGCCGATGGTGACGATCCTCAGGTAGTCCACGCCGTAGCGCAGGACGGTGGGGTCCTGGGTGAACAGGCCGATGAAGGGCTCGGCCAGAAACAGGCCGAACAGCAGGAACAGCACCCAGCAGAAGAGGTAGATCAGGTAGCTGTGCATGGCCACCTCGGCGGCCTCCCGGTGGCGCTGCTGCCCTAGGCGGCGGGCCAACAGGGCGTTGACCCCCACGCCGGTGCCGGCGCAGATGGCGATCATCAGGCTCTGGGCCGGGAAGGCGTAGCCCAGGGCCAAAAAGGCGTCGCTGCTGGCCTTGGAGACGAAGATGCCGTCTACGAAGTTATAGAGGGCCTGGACCAGCATGGAGAGCATGATGGGCCAGGACATGACCAGGACCAGCTTTTTGACGGGCATGACGCCCATCTTGTTCTCCTCCGTGTTCAACTGCTTTTCTTCCGTGTTCAACTTTGATCTCACCCTATCCTTTGCTGAGTTGTCGGACATACCGCAGATCGACGCACACCACGCCGCCGGGGAAGGGGATGTCGTTGTGGGTGCCGTCCCAGGAGAAGCCGTGGGCGGCGTAGAACCGCCGGGCCCGCTCGTTCTCCCGCAGGACGAAGAGGAAGACCTTGCGGTAGCCCATCTCCCCCAGACGGCGCAGGGCCTCTTCCAGCAGCAGCCCGCCGTAGCCCTTGCCCCGGTGGGCGGGGTGGGTGTAGAAGGAGGCGATCTCGCCGTAGTCCTCGTAGCCCTCGTTGTGGAAGCGGCAGACCTCCCCGGGGTTGTAGTTCACCTGTCGGGCGGGGCAGTAGCTGAGGCAGGACACCGGCTCCTCCCCCCGGTAGAGGAGCAGACCGTGACAGGCACGGAGCACACCTTTACCGGGGCCGTGAACGACACCACCTATAAGGTGACGGTGGAGGCGCTGGGGAACGAGGGCTGGATCAGCAACAAGGTGAGCAGCGCCAAGAGCATCGAGTTCCTGAATGCCCCGAAGATAACGGAGATAAAGGCCAGCACCAGCGGCATCCAGATAAGCTGGGACAAGGTATCCGGCGCGTCCCGGTATCGGGTGTACTACGCCACCAGCCTGAAAGAGGACGGCACGCCCGACTGGAAGAAGCTGGCGGACGTAAAGAACAAGTACGACAGCTATACCTGGAAGAAAGCCAAGTACGGCGTCAAGTATTATTTCACCGTTGGCTGCGTGGACAGC
>CANRBW010000209.1 GCA_947628975.1 uncultured Oscillospiraceae bacterium
GGCCCGGTCCTGGTGGGGGACGGGTGGGAGCTGTGCCTGGCGGCCTTCCGCCGGCGGGGTCTGCCCTGCCGGGTGGCGCCGCCGCATCTGCGCTATCCCACCGCCTGGGGCGTGGCCCGCTGCGCCCTGGAGCTGGCCCGGCAGGACCGGCTGGTCTCCCCCCACCAACTCACCCCCGATTACCACCGTTTGTCCCAGGCCGAGCGGGAGCGTCTGGCCCGGCTATCTAACCATAAAGGAGAGGAAACACATGGATAAAATGGTACACATTCTCGACCACCCCCTGCTCCAGCACAAGCTGTCCATCCTCCGCAACAAGGACACCGGCGTCAAGGACTTCCGGGAGGTGGTCAGCGAGATCGCCACCCTCATGTGCTACGAGGCCACCCGTGACCTGCCCACCCAGGAGGTGGAGATCGAGACCCCTGTGGCCATGGCCAAGGTCAAGGTCATCTCCGGCAAGAAGCTGGCCATCGTCCCCGTGCTCCGGGCGGGCCTGGGGATGGTGGACGGCATCCTCACCCTCATCCCCTCGGCCAAGGTGGGCCACATCGGCCTCTACCGGGACCCCAGCACCCACGAGCCGGTGGAGTACTACTGCAAGATGCCCGACGACATCGAGAGCCGGGACGTGATCATCCTGGACCCCATGCTGGCCACCGGCGGGTCCGCCTCCGCCGCCATCCAGTTCATGAAGAACTACGGCTGCAAGCACATCAAGCTGATGAACATCATCGGCGCCCCGGAGGGGGTGGAGCGGGTCCGGAAGGACCACCCGGATGTGGAGATCTACCTGGCCGCCGTGGACGAAAAGCTCAACGAGCACGCCTACATCGTCCCCGGCCTGGGGGACGCGGGGGACCGCATCTTCGGCACCAAGTGAGACCAGGCGCTCTGTCTGACGACGAAAAGGCTGGAAGCCCGCGGGCTTCCAGCCTTTTTTCCGTCTCCGCCGCCCTTATCCGCCCCGCTGGGGGAGGAAGGCGGCCGGGTCCACCGTCCGGCCCTGGTGGGTCATCTCCAGGTGGAGGTGGTCGGCCTTGGCCCCCTCGGCGATGGCGGTGCGGCCCACCGCGCCGATCACCGCCCCGGTGGTCACCTGGTCCCCCACCTCCACCGTGGGCTTCCCGGCCAGGTTGGCGTAGCGGGACTGGACCTCCCCGTCGTGGTCGATGACCACCACCTGGCCCATCAGCGGGTCTTGGTAGACCGCGCTCACCGTCCCGTCCGCCACCGCCAGCACCTGGGTGCCCAGCTCGGCGGCCAGGTCCAGGCCCTGGTGGGTCCGCCAGTCCCCCATGGTCTGGTCATAGGCCACCACCTCCAGGCTGAAGTCCCCGATGGTCTCCCCCTTCACCGGCCAGGTGTAGACCACCGCCTTGCCGGTGGGGCCCACCGTGGGCTCCGGGGCCGGCGGGTCGGTGGGGGCCGGGGTGGGCGTGGCCCGCGGGGGCTGGGTGGGGGTAGGGGTGGGCGCCGGCGTCGGCGCGGGGGGAGAGGGAAGAGTGGGGAGGGCCGCCGAGGGAGGGATCACGACCTCCGCCCCGCCGGTCACCGGCCGGTCCTCCAAAGTGGATTCCGCCAGAAGAAAATAGCCCGAGATCCCGATCGCGGCCGCGCACAGGATAAGGACTATGTAAAAGCCCTTACCGGCGAAGAAGCCGCTGAGACGGTCCACCCATCCGACTTTTCGTTCCCGTTTTCCTTTCAAGTGTGCAACACCTCCGTGCCCCCTATTGTTGCCAGCTCTGGGCAGGTTATACACATCCCCCGCCCTTTTCCGAAAAAATTTTGGCGGGCCGAAATGAATTGTTTAGGAATTGTTCACGGTTTTGTGCTATACTTTTCCCGTATGTCAAGGCACCGGCTGTCTCCGACAGTCCCGGGTCACCGCCCGGTCCGGGCGGACCCGTTTCCGTGTCAGAAGGAGGAGGACCCATGAAACACAGCAAGACGTCCTCGGCGGTGGCCGACCCCGCCGGGGCGGAGAAGGCCGCCGGGACGGAGACCGCCGCCCCGGCGGAGAGCGCCGGGCGTTCCGCCGCCCCCAAGTTCCACCCCCCCAAGAAAAAGCGCAAGTGGCTCCGCAACCTCATCATCCTGGCGGTGGCAGCGGTCCTGCTGCTGGTGCTCATCCGGGCCTGCGGAGGGGACAGCGCCCAGACCGCCGCCGGGGCGTATCTCCCGGTCCAGGCGGCCCGGCAGGATATGACCGTCACCGTCTCCGGCACCGGCACCATCAAGCCCAACGACTCCTACCGCGCCACCACCCTCCTCCGGGGGGAGATCCTCACCGCCCCCTTTGAGGAGGGGGACCTGGTGCGCCGGGACCAGGTCCTCTTCACCCTGGACCCCACCGACGCGGAGAACAACATCCGCAGCGCCGAGAGCGGCGTGGACCAGGCCGCCCTGGCCCTGGAGCAGGCCCAACTCTCCCTGGACCAGCTGCTGAAGACCCAGGCGGACAACCAGGAGGATATGCGCCTCAAGGCCCCCGCCTCCGGCACGGTGGCCAAGCTCTACATAGACCCCGGCGACACCGTGGTCGCCGGGACCCCCATCGCCGACATCCTGGACCGGGACACCATGGAGCTCACCGTCCCCTTCCACTCCGTCCACGCCCAGAGCTTCACCCTGGGCCAGGCCGCCGTCGTCACCGTCTCCGGCACCGCCCAGCAGCTCACCGGCTCCATCTCGGAGCTCGGCGCGGCGGACCAGGTGGCCGCCGGGGGCGCCCTGGTCCGCCAGGTGACCATCCGGGTGCCCAACCCCGGCGCGCTGGACGCCGGCGCCACCGCCTCCGCCCAGGTG
>CANRBW010000210.1 GCA_947628975.1 uncultured Oscillospiraceae bacterium
CCCTCTGCCGCCCAGCTGGCAGAGGGCACCGGCACCCGGATCATCGACGCCTCCACCGCCCACCGCACCGACCCCGGCTGGGTCTACGGTCTGCCGGAGCTCCACGGGCGGAGAGAGGCGGTCCGGACGGCGGAGCGGGTGGCCAACCCCGGCTGCTACGCCACCGGGGTGATCGCCCTGGTCCGGCCCCTCACCGAGGCGGGGCTGCTGCCGGGGGACTACCCCCTGTGCGTCCACGCCCTGTCCGGCTACACCGGGGGCGGCAACAAGGCCATCGCCCAGTACCGCGACCCGGACCGGGACGGGACCCTGGACAGCCCCCGGCACTACGCCCTGGGCCTGACCCACAAGCACCTGCCGGAGATGATGGCCCAGGGGGGGCTGACCCGGACCCCCATCTTCTGCCCCATCATCTGCGACTTCCCCCAGGGGATGGCGGTGGCTGTCCCCCTGGACCTGGCGCGGCTGCCCGGCGTCACGGTGGAGGAGATCGGGGCCTGCCTCAGGGACTACTACCGGGGGGAGCGGCTCATCACCCTGGCCGATCCCCCGGCCGACGGCTTTTTGGGGGCCAACGTCAAGGCCGGGCGGGACGACCTGGCCATCGTGGTGACCGGCGGCGGGGAGCGGGCGCTGCTCCTCTCCCTGCTGGACAACCTGGGCAAGGGCGCCGCCGGCGCGGCGGTGCAGAACATGAACCTGATGCTGGGCCTGCCGGAGTACACCGGTCTGAGCCTGGGAGGAGGAGAGGACTTATGAAGAGCATTGACGGCGGCGTGTGCGCCGCCAGGGGCTTCACCGCCGGGGGCGTCCACTGCGGCGTGAAGGCGGGGAGCGACCCGGCCAAGCGGGACCTGGCCCTGATTTTGTCGGAGCGGGAGTGCGCCGCCGCGGCGGTGTACACCACCAACCGGGTGAAGGCCGCCCCCATCTATGTGACCATGGAGCATCTGGAGGAGGGGGTCTGCCGGGGGATCATCGCCAACTCCGGCAACGCCAACGCCTGCGCCCCCAAGAGCCATGAGAACGCCCTGGAGATGTGCACCATGGCCGCCACCGCCACCGGTCTGGAGCCCCAGGACTTCCTGGTGGCCTCCACCGGGGTCATCGGCCAGACCCTGGACCTGGCCCCCATCCAGGCGGGTCTGCCGGGGCTGGTGAAGAGCCTCAGCGCCGACGCCGCCGGCTCTGACGCCGCCGCCCAGGCCATCATGACCACCGACACGGTGAAGAAGGAGGCCGCCCTGGAGGTGGAGATCGGCGGCAAGAGCGTCCGCCTGGGCGCCATCGCCAAGGGCAGCGGCATGATCCACCCCAACATGGGCACCATGCTCTGCTTTGTCACCACCGACTGCGCCATCACCAGCGATATGCTCCAAGAGGCGCTCCACACGGTGGTGAAGCAGACCTTCAACCGGGTCACCGTGGACGGGGACACCTCCACCAACGATATGTGCGCCGTCCTGGCCAACGGCATGGCGGACAACCCCCAGATCGAGTGGGAGGACGAGGACTTCGCCGCCTTCCAGGCGGCCCTGCTGGCGCTGTGCCGGACCCTGGCCCGGGCCATCGCCGGGGACGGGGAGGGCGCCTCCCGCCTGATCACCTGCGTGGTCCACCACGCCCGGACCGAGGAGAGCGCCGAGCGCCTGGCCAAGGCGGTGGTGAGCTCCGCCCTGGTGAAGGCGGCCATGTTCGGCGCGGACGCCAACTGGGGCCGGGTGCTGTGCGCCATGGGCTACTCCAAGGCGCCCTTCCGGCCGGAGTATGTGGACATCGCCTTCTCCTCCGCCGCCGGGAGCGTGGCGGTGTGCGAGAAGGGCAGCGGCCTGGCCTTTGACGAGGAGAAGGCTAAGGCCGTCCTCACCCAGCCGGAGGTGGTCATCGACGTCTGCCTCAACGAGGGCCACGACCAGGCCGAGTGCTGGGGCTGCGATCTGACCTACGACTATGTGAAGATCAACGGGGACTACCGTACCTGAGAGGTGAGCGACGTGACCGATTCCTACTCTGAGCGGGCCCAGGTCCTGGCCGAGGCCCTGCCCTATATCCAGAGCTTTTCCGGCAAGACCGTGGTGGTGAAGTACGGCGGCAACGCCATGGTCTCCGAGGAGCTGCGCGCGGCGGTCATCTCGGACATCACCCTGCTCAACCTCATCGGGGTGCGGGTGGTGGTGGTCCACGGCGGCGGGCCGGAGATCTCCGCCATGCTCAAGAAGATCGGCAAGGAGTCCCGCTTCGTGGACGGCCTACGCTACACCGACCAGGAGACCATGGACGTGGTCCAGCAGGTCCTCTGCGGCAAGGTGAACAAGGACCTGGTGGCCATCCTCAACCGCACGGGGGCCAGAGCGGTGGGCCTGTGCGGGATGGACGGCGGGCTGTTCCAGGCGGTGAAGCTGGACGAGAAGTACGGCCTGGTGGGGGAGATCACCCAGGTGGACCCCCGGCCGGTGGAGGACGCGGTGAAGGCCGGGTATATCCCGGTGGTGTCCACCGTGGCCCAGGGGGTGGACGGTGACACCGCCTACAACATCAACGCCGACACCGCCGCGGCCAAACTGGCCATCGCCCTGGGGGCGGAGAAGCTGATCCTGCTCACCGACGTGCGGGGCCTTCTGCGGGACAGGAACGACGACAGCACCCTCATTTCCCGGGTCACCATCTCCGAGGTGCCGGAGCTCATCAAGGCCGGCATCATCTCCGGCGGCATGATCCCCAAGATCGAGTGCTGTGTGGACGCGGTGCGCAGCGGCATCTCCCGCACCCACATCCTGGACGGCCGCATC
>CANRBW010000211.1 GCA_947628975.1 uncultured Oscillospiraceae bacterium
GCCACCAAGTTCCTGGGCGGCCACGGCACCACCCTGGGCGGCGTCATCGTGGACGGCGGCACCTTTGACTGGGCGGCCAGCGGCCGCTATCCCGCCCTCAGCGAGCCCAACCCCAGCTACCACGGCGTCCGCTTTACCGAGGCCGCCGGCCCCGCCGCCTTCGTCACCTACATCCGGGCCATCCTCCTGCGGGACACCGGCGCCACCATCTCCCCCTTCGCGGCGTTTCTCCTGCTCCAGGGGGTGGAGACCCTCTCTCTGCGGCTGGAGCGCCACGCGGAGAACACGAAAAAGGTGGTGGAGTACCTGTCCGGGCACCCCAAGGTGGAGAAGGTCAACCACCCCAGTCTGCCCGGCCACCCCGACCACGCCCTCTATCAGCGCTACTTCCCCAGGGGCGGGGCGTCCATCTTCACCTTCAACATCAAGGGCGGCCAGGAGGAGGCCCACCGGTTCATCGACAGCCTGAAGATCTTCTCCCTGCTGGCCAACGTGGCGGACGTGAAGAGCCTGGTCATCCACCCGGCCACCACCACCCACTCCCAGCTCTCCGCCCAGGAGCTGGCCGACCAGAGCATCTTCCCCAACACCATCCGCCTGTCCATCGGCACCGAGCATATCGACGACATCCTCGCCGACCTGGAGCAGGCCTTCGCGGCGGTCTGACCGGCCGATCCCCCACACATCTGTGACCGCGCGGCCAAGCGCCGCGAGAAAGGAAGGAAGAACATGAAAAAGGTAAGCAAACTTCTGGCCCTGCTTTTGACCGGCGCCCTCGCCCTGGGCGCGCTGGCGGGGTGCGCCGGAAACGCCGACAAGCCCGCCGCCGGAAACGACGACAAGCCCGCCGCCGAGGACGGTGACAAGTCCGCCGCCGGGGACGGCTTCCGTACCCTGGAGGAGATCCAGGCGAGCGGCGTGGTCAACATCGGCGTCTTCTCCGACAAGAGCCCCTTCGGCTATGTGGATGAAAACGGCGACTATCAGGGCTACGACGTGTACTTCGCCAACCGCATCGGCCAGGACCTGGGCGTGGAGGTCAACTTCGTCTCCACCGAGGCCGCCAGCCGCATCGAGTACCTACAGACCGGCAAGGTGGACATCATCCTGGCCAACTTCACCGTCACCGAGGAGCGGGCGGAGGAGGTGGACTTCGCCCTGCCCTACATGAATGTGGCCCTGGGCGTGGTCTCCCCGGAGGACGCGGTGATCACCAGCCTGGACGAGATCGGCCCGGAGGACGAGGTGATCGTCATCTCCGGCACCACCGCCGAGACCTACCTGGAAAAGAATAATCCTGAGATCAAGTTGCAGAAGTACGACGCCTACGCCGAGGCCAAGACCGCCCTGGAAAACGGCAACGGCGTGGCCTGGGCCAACGACAACACGGAGGTCATCGCCTTCGCCCTCCAGACCCCCGGCTTCACCGTGGGCATCCCCTCCCTGGGCAGCGCGGACACCATCGCCCCCGCCGTGACCAAGGGCAACACCACCCTGCTGGACTGGCTGAACGACGAGATCGTGACCCTGGGCGAGGAGGAGTTCTTCCACGCCGACTATGAGGCCACGCTGTTGGACACCTACGGCGCGGACTACGAGGACACCCTGGTGGTGGAGGGCGGCGCCGCCTGAGCGGCGGACCGTAAGCCCCCAGCCGCGGCGCGATCCCGTCAGGCGGACAGCCCCCTTCCGGGGGCTGCCCGCCTGACCTTGAACAAGGAGTTGACCCATGGACGTTGAAGTCATGCGCGCCTATCTGCCGCTCTACCGGGACGCGCTGCTGCTGACCCTCCGGGTCGGCTGGCAGGGCGTCCTGCTGGCGTTTTTCCTGGGCGTGGTGTGCGCGGTGATTTTGCACCTCCGCCTGCCCGTCCTGCGCCAGATCACGGCGGCCTACATCGAGTTTTTCCGCAACACCCCCCTTTTGGTCCAGCTCTTTTTTCTCTACTTCGCCCTGCCCAAGGTGGGCCTGCGGGTGGGCGCGGAGCTGTGCGGCGTGCTGGGCCTCGGCCTCCTGGGCGGCGCGTACATGGCCGAGACCATCCGAAGCGGCCTGGAGAGCGTCGCCGCCATCCAGTCGGAGAGCGCCCAGAGCCTGGGCATGACCCGGATGCAGGCGTTTGGGTATGTGATCCTGCCCCAGGCGGTGTCCCGGAGCGTGCCGGGGCTGGTGGCCAACGTGATCTTCCTCCTGAAGGAGACCAGCGTGTTCTCCACCATCAGCCTCATGGACCTGATGTTCACGGCCAAGGACCTCATCGGGATGTACGCCAAGACCCTGGAGTGTTTGACGCTGCTGGTGGGGTTCTACCTCATCATGCTGCTGCCGGTGTCCCTTCTGGGCACCGTTGTGGAGAGGAGGCTGCGCCATGCGGAGTTTGGGCCTTGATGTGCTGTGGAAGGGGGAGAACTTCCTCCGGCTCCTGGGGGGACTCTGGGTGGCGGTGCGGATCAGCCTGATCTCCGTGGCGATCAGCATCGCCCTGGGGCTGGTGCTGGGGGCGCTGGTGACCGGCCGGAGCAGGGTTATGAAGGCCGGGTTCCGGGTGTATCTGGAGATCGTCCGCATCATGCCCCAGATGGTGCTGTTGTTCGTGGTCTACTTCGGCACCACCCGGGTGTTCGGCTGGGACCTGTCGGCGGAACTCTCCGCGGTCATCGTGTTCAGCTTCTGGGGCGCGGCGGAGATGGGCGACCTGGTCCGGGGGGCGCTGATCAGCATCCCCCGCATCCAGTACGAGAGCGCCGAGGCCCTGGGCCTCTCCGCCGGCCAGACGTA
>CANRBW010000212.1 GCA_947628975.1 uncultured Oscillospiraceae bacterium
GAATGCCCATCCAACAGAGTTGTAAGCTGGTCGCCAAGCGCCAGGTAGGGCCAAACACCTGGCAGTTCGTCCTGGAGGCGGGGGAGATGGTGGGCCGGACCTTCCGGGGCCCCGGCCAGTTCGTCCACATCGCCTGCGGCGGCCCCCGGCTCCTGCGCCGCCCCATCTCCGTGTGCGCCTGTCAGGCGGACGCCCCCGACGACCTCCTCAGCCTGGTCTTTGAGGTCCGGGGAGCGGGCACGGCGTGGCTGGCGGAGCGGGAAGTGGGGGACAGCCTGGACGTGCTGGGCCTGCTGGGCAACGGCTTCTCCCTGACCCCTGAGGGCCGCTACCTGCTGGCCGGGGGCGGCATCGGCGTGCCCCCGCTGTACGGCTGCGCCCAGTTCGCCGGAGGCGGGGCCACGGCGGTGCTGGGCTTCCGCAACGCCCAGCGGGCCATCCTGCTCAAGCCCTTCGCCGACATCTGTGAGGGTGTTTTCCTTTACACTGACGACGGAAGCCTTGGAAAGCAGGGCTATGTGGCGGACGGGGTTCGGGCGGTGCTTGACAAGGATAAGAACTTTACATCCATCCTGGCCTGTGGGCCCAAGCCCATGCTCCGGGGGGTGGTGGAGGCGGCCGGGGAATACGGCGTGCCCTGCCAGGTCTCCATGGAGGAGCGGATGGCCTGCGGGGTGGGGGCCTGTCTGGGCTGCGCCATCCCCATGGCGGACGGGACGATGCGCCACGTCTGCAAGGACGGGCCGGTATTTGACGCCCAGGAGGTGGACTGGAATGCCTGAGGTGGACCTGTCTGTGACCCTGGCCGGGGTGCGGCTGAAAAACCCCATCGTCCCGGTGTCCGGGACCTTCGGCTTCGGGGAGGAGTACGGCCAGTTTTTTGACCTGGACCGCCTGGGGGGGATCTGCGTCAAGGGGCTTACCCCCCGGCCCAGGAACGGCAACCCGCCCCCCCGGATCGCCGAGACCCCCATGGGGATGCTCAACTCGGTGGGACTGCAAAACCCCGGGGTGGACGCCTTTTTGGAGCGGGAGTGGCCCCGTCTGCGGGCGCTGGACACCGCCGTCATCGTCAACATCTCCGGCGACACCCCGGCGGAGTACGGCCAGATGTGCGAAAAGCTCTCCGCCGCGGGGGTGGATATGATCGAGGTCAACGTCTCCTGCCCCAACGTGAAGGCGGGGGGCCTGGCCTACGGCACCCGGCCGGAGCTCTGCGCCGAGGTGACCCGGGAGGCCAAGGCCCACGCGGGGCGCACCCCGGTGATGGTCAAGCTCTCCCCCAACGTCACCGACGTCACCGAGATCGCCAAGGCCGCCGCCGACGGGGGGGCGGACGCCCTGTCCCTTATCAACACCCTCCGGGGGATGCGCATCGACCCGGAGACCCGCCGGCCCATCCTGCGGCGGAACACCGGCGGCCTGTCCGGCCCTGCCGTGTTGCCCGTGGCCCTTCGCATGGTCTGGGAGGTCCACAGCGCCGTGGACCTGCCCATCCTGGGCATGGGCGGCGTGGCCTCCGCCCGGGACGCGGTGGAGATGCTCCTGGCCGGGGCCACCGCCGTGGGGATGGGCAGCGCCATCTTCGCCGACCCCATGGCGCCGGTGAAGACCATCCAGGGTCTGGAGGACTGGTGCCGCGCCCACGGCGTGACCGCCGTCCGGGAGCTCACCGGCGGCGTGAGGCCCTGGTGACCGGCGGAAACCAAGAGAGAGGGAGAGAGCGATGACCCGGATCTATCTCATTCGCCACGCGGAGGCGGAGGGCAACCTCTACCGCCGCGTCCAGGGGCAGTATGACGCCCTGGTGACCGACCGGGGCCTGCGGCAGATCGAGGCCCTGTCCCGGCGGTTCCGGGAGGTGGAGGTGGACGCGGTCTGGTCCAGCGACCTCTACCGCGCCAGAGCCACCGCCCAGGCGGTCTGCGGCCCCAAAAACCTCCCCCTGCGCACCGACCCCGACCTCCGGGAGGTGAACGTGGGGGTGTGGGAGGACCTGCCCTGGGGCCTGGTGGGCCGCCAGTGGCGCCAACAGCTACGCTTTTTTGACACCTCCGACCCCCGCTGGCAGGTGGAGGGGAGCGAGACCTTTGAACTCCTGCGGGAGCGTCTGCGCGCCGCCCTGACCCGGATCGCCGTCGCCCACGACGGCCAGACGGTGGCGGTGTTCAGCCACGGCATGGCCATCCGCAACGCCCTGGCCGCCCTCCAGGGCCTCTCCGTGGCCCAGGGCAGGGAGGTGCCCCACTGCGACAACACAGGCGTGTCCCTGCTGGAGTACGACAAGGGGAGCTGGCGGGTGGTCTGGCTCAACGACAACTCCCATCTGCCCGAGGCGCTGTCCACCTTCGCCGGGCAGAAGTGGTGGCAGGAGGAGGACGGGGCGGTGGCCGACGCCAACCTCTGGTACCGCCGCCTGGACATGGACCGGGAGGGGGACTTCTACTACCGGTGCCGCCGGGACGCCTGGATCACCATCCACAAGAGCCTGGACAAGTTCGACGGCGCGGCCTTCACCGCCGACGCCGCCCGCCAGGCCAAAGTGAGCCCGGACGCGGTGTGGCAGGTGATGCTGTTGGACAAGCCCTGCGGCCTGGTCCAGCTGGACATCCCCACCGCCCTGGCCCAGGGCTACGGCCCGGTGCCCTTCCTCTACCTCCTGCCCGACTACCGGGGCCAGGGGCTGGGGGTACAGCTCATCGGCCAGGCGGTGAGCGTCTTCCGCGCCCTGGGGTGCGACCGGCTGCGGCTGCGCTGTGC
>CANRBW010000213.1 GCA_947628975.1 uncultured Oscillospiraceae bacterium
CTCCATGGCGGGGTACAGGATCTCCTCCACCTGCCGGTTGAGGCGGTGGATCTCGTCCACAAAGAGGATGTCGTTCTCCTGGAGGTTGGTCAGCAGGGCCGCCAGGTCCCCGGGCTTTTCGATGGCGGGGCCGGAGGTGATGCGGATGTTCACTCCCATCTCGTTGGCGATGATGCCGGACAGGGTGGTCTTGCCCAGGCCCGGGGGGCCGTGGAGCAGGACATGGTCCAGCGCCTCCCCCCGGAGCTTGGCGGCCTGGATGAAGACGCTCAGGTTCTCCTTGGCCTTGGCCTGGCCGATGTACTCCGACAGGGTCTTGGGACGCAGGGAGTACTCCCCCTCGTCCTCCCGCAGCAGGGAGGTGGCCACCAGGGGCTCCTGGGTCTGGAAGCCGTTTTCGGAAAAGTCGATGCTCATACGCTCACTTCACCATCCGTTTCAGTCCCTGGCGGACGATCTCCTCCAGGGGAAGGGCGTCCAGGTCGACCCCCTTCAGGGCCTGGGCCACCTCCTGGGAGGAGTAGCCCAGCACCGCCAGGGCGGCGGCGGCCTCGCTGGCCTTGTTCTGGGGAATCACCGTCACCCCGGTGCCGCCGTAGGACTCGCTCCCCCCGGCGGGCAGCTGGCCCTTGGCCAGCTTGTCCTTCAGTTCCAGGATCACCCGCTGGGCGATCTTCTTGCCCACGCCGGGGGCGGCGGTGAGGGCCCGCTCGTCCCCGGTGATGATGGCCGAGGCCAGCCCCTCCGGCGTGGCGGAGGAGAGGATGCTCAGCGCCGCCTTGGGCCCCACCCCGGAGACGGCCAACAGCATCTCAAAACAGCTGCGCTCGTTCTCGGAGAAGAAGCCGTAGAGCTCCATGGCGTCCTCCCGGACGTTCAGATATGTATACAGCCTGGCCTCCCTGCCCCGCTCCAGGCGGGAGATGGTGTTCTGGGTGGTGCGGCAGGCGTAGCCCACGCCGCCGCAGTCGATGACGGCCAGGTTGGGGCCGAGGTGGGCCACCGGGCCCTTGACATAGTAAAACATAGGCTCTCTCCTCTCACATCCCGGTCAACAGGGAGGTGCTGGATCTGGCGTGGCACAGGGCGATAGCCACGGCGTCGGCGGCGTCGTCGGGCTTGGGGGCGGCCGTCAGGCCCAGCAGACGCTTGGTCATCTCCATGACCTGGCGCTTCTCCGCCTTGCCGTAGCCGGTCACGGCGCTCTTGACCTGGCTGGGGTCGTATTCAAAGATGGCCAGCCCCGCCCGCTCCGCCTCGGTCAGGATGACGCCCCTGGCCTGGGCCACGCCGATGCCGGTGGTGACGTTGTTGCCGAAGTAGAGCTTCTCGATGGCCATGACCTCCGGGGAAAACCGGCCGATGAGGGTGGTCATATCGTCGGAGATCTGGAGCAGACGCTTGGACAGGGGCAGCCCCGCCGGGGTGTTGATGGCCCCGCAGGCCAGCAGGCGGACCCCCGCCCCGGTCTTCTCCAGCACCCCGAAGCCCACGATGGCGAAGCCGGGGTCGATGCCCAGGATGATCACGCTCCCCGCCCCCTCTCAGGGCGCCTGGAGCCCCAGCCGACGGCTCAGGCTCCGCCCCACGTCGGCCAGCGCGTCCAGCCCCAGGCCGAAGAAGACGCACAGGGCGGGCATCAGGCCCATGTTGTAGCGGTCCAGGGCAAAGCCCAGGCTGAAAAACAGGATATTGCCCAGGTAGACGCCCCCCAGAAACAGCAGTTGGGGCCGGTTTTTTCGCCGGAAAAGGGTGGTCAGAAGGGCCAGGGCGCACAGGCCCAACAGCAGTTTTTGCAGGCTCTTGAGGGCGCTGTGGGGCAGGTCCCAGAGCTGGCCCCAGTAGAACACGCCCTTCATCATCTCCCAGGGCTTGAGGACCAGGTAGGACAGGAAGAAACCCGCCGGGTCCCGGCGCAGCCACTCGCTCTGCCGGTAGCGGGCCTTGACGCCGTCCGCCTCCAGGGACAGATACTTCTGGTAGCGGTAGGGCACCGTGCCGTCCGACTCGTAGTAGGCGGCGTACCGCTCCGGCATCACCTCGTCCACATGGGTCTGGTAGTCCAGCTCCTCGTCCGGCGGATACCCCACGCCCTGGTAGGTGCCCAGCAGCACCGGGTTGCCCGCGCCGTAGCTCAGGGGGATAAAGGCCCGGAACTGCACGGCGTTTCGGACCGTCCAGGGCACGAAGAAACACAGCGTCACCAGCGCCAGGGCCAGGGCCTGTTTCAAAAGCTTCCGGGGCGCGTACCCCACCGCCAGCAGGTAGACCGCCAGAAACAGGAGGTTCACCGCCATGTTGGCCCGGAGGAGGATGGCCGCGAACAGGGCCGCGCCCCCGGTCCAGAAATAGCGTCTCCGCCCCGTCCGGCCCAGCTGGAGGGTGCAGTAGAGCGCCACGGCGAAGCACAACATGGTGGGGGTCTCGGTGAGGATGAGGTTGTTGCACCAGAGGAAGTCGGTCCGGGCCAGGAGCAGGGTGGCCCCCGCGGCGCACCAGGCGGGGGCGTACAGCCGGACGCTGTGGTAGACGAACCAGCCCACCAGCGCCCCCATGGCGCACCAGAACAGCTTCAGCGCCGCCCAGAGCAGTTCCCCCTCCCCGAAGACCAGGGAAAACCCGGCGATGAGCGCGCTCAACCCCGGCATGATCTGGGCGCTGGGCACGCTGGAGTCGTGCATGGTGAGCATTCCGGTGTTGGCCAGGGTGACGCCGGAGGTCACATAGCTCATGTCGTCGCTCATCAGGGAGTACCGCAC
>CANRBW010000214.1 GCA_947628975.1 uncultured Oscillospiraceae bacterium
GCCAGCGCCAGCCGGGCTACGCCTTCTCGAACTCGTCCTCGAACTCCCGCTGCCAGTTGTTGTCCGGCGAGAAGGCGTAGCCCGGCTGGCGCTGGCGCTGGGCGTAGAGCTGGACCAGCCCCTTGGCCAGGTCCTGGACGGCGGCCTTGGCCTTGCTCCTGGCCCGGTCCCAGTCGCCGCCCCCCAGGCGGGAGAGGCGGCGCTCCTGCCCCTCTTCCCCTCCGCCGATATACTTGCTCACCAGGTCCATCTGGGTGATGGGGACGTAGAGCACGTCGCTCCCGGCGTAGGCGATCTGCATGAACTCCTTGTCCACCCCGTCCACCTGGAGCCGGGTCAGCCGGGTGAAGCGGCCGATGCCGTACTGGCTGTGGACCACCAGGTCCCCCGGCGACAGGTCGTTGTAGGAGGCCAGCTTCTGGCGGTTGGAGCGGTCCCGGACCTGGCGGCGGCGCTTCTTCACCGGGTTGACCCAGCTCTGGGTCATCACCGCCTGCTTCAGGTCGGGGTACTCCAGCCCGGCGGAGAGTCCCCCCACCGCCAGGACGCAGCCCCCCGGCCCCGGCAGGGCGTGGAGGGCGCTGTCCACCCCCGCCCGGATCTTCTCGTCCCGGAGCATGGCCTGCAGGCTCATGGCCCGGCTCTCCCCGGCCACCAGCACCGTGACGGCGTAGCGCTCCCGCTGATAGTGGGCCAGGTCCTCCGCGGCGGTCTCCAGGCTGGCCCCGAAGGAGGGCAGCTGCTTGGCCATCACGCTGAGGAGGGTCTTGGGCCGGGCGGGGTAGTCGGAGACGGTGAAGGAGTCCAGATACACCGTGGGCCAGTCCGCCAGCCGGAGGATCAGCTGCCCCTGGCCGTAGCCGTAGGCCCCGGCCTTCTCCGCGGCCAGCCCCTGCTCCGCCAGGCGCTTCACGTCCTCCTCCAGCCGGGCGGCGTACCGCCGGACCCGCTCGCTCAGCCGGGCGCTCTCCGAGAGGAAGACCACCGCGTCGGCAGGCAGGTAGTCCACGGCGGTGGCCATCTCCGGGTAGAGCCGGGGCAGGTCCCGGTCACCCCCCAGGGCCTCCGGCGCCTCCCCCAGCCCCGGCAGGGCCTCCGCCGCCGGCAGGATCTCCGCCCGCTCCAGCCGCTCCACCCGCCGCTGGGTCATGGGGTCGAAGGAGCCCATGGAGTCGATCTCGGTGTCCCAGTACTCCACCCGCACCGGCAGCTCCTGGGCCGGGGAGAAGAAGTCCAGGATGCCGCCCCGCTGGGCGAACTGGCCCACCCCCTCCACCTGCTGGCACCGGGTGTAGCCGCACCGGGCCAGCGCGTCCACCGTCTCCTCCAGGGTGGTGGGCCGGGCCGCCTCCAGGGTGAAGGCCGCCCGGTCGAACCGGGCCGGGGGGATGGTCCGCTGGAGCAGACCCTCCACCGCCGCCACCGTCACCCCGGCCCCGCCGGCCCGCATCCGCCCAAAGGCGGCCAGGCGGCGGTGCTCCCACTCCCGGGAGGACACCGCGCCCTGGTAAAAGTTGAACTCCCGCCCCCACAGGCAGGTCACCGTCTCCCCCGTAAAGGCGGCCAGGTCCCGCTCCATCCGCTGGACCTCCTCCTCGTCGGCGCAGACCATCACCACGCTCCGCCCGGTGGCGGCCCGGACCGCGGCGGCGAAGTGGGCCCGGTGGACCGGCGCCAGCCCGGACAGGGCCACGGGGCACCGGCCGTTGTCGATGGCCGCCAGCAGCTTCCGAAACTCCGGCAGCGGCCCCAGGATCTCTGTCAGCCTCTTCACAAGACGCGCCTCCTCTCCCCGCGGGCTGGGCTAATGGCTATTAGTCGTTAGTTTTCCTCGCTCCGGTTCACCTGTCCCTGGGCCCGCTCCACCCCCTGGGCCAGGATGAGGGGGATGGCCTGGGCGGCCCGGCGCACCGCCCGCTGGACGGCCTGGGCGTCCGCCCCGGCGGGCCGCCCCAGCACCCAGTCGGCCAGGTCGTAGTCCGGGTGGGGCTTCTGCCCCACCCCCAGCCGGAGGCGGGGGTAGGCGTCGCTCCCCAGGTGCTGTTGGATGCTCTTCAGGCCGTTGTGCCCCCCGCTGGAGCCCTGGGCCCGGAGACGCAGCCGCCCCGGCGGCAGGGCCACGTCGTCGCACACCACCAGCACCCGCTCCGGGGGCAGGTGGTAGAACCGGGCCGCCTCCCCGGCGGCCTGGCCGGACAGGTTCATGTAGGTCACCGGCTTCATCAGCATAGCCCGGTGGCCTCCCACGTCGCACACATGGGTCAGGGCCCGGAACTTGAGCCGCTGGATGGGCACGTTCAGCTCCTCCGCCAGGGCGTCGGCCACCGCCCAGGCCACGTTGTGCCGCGTGCCCTCGTACTCCTCCCCCGGATTGCCCAAAAAGACCAGGAGCCACTCCACTCCGGCAGATTTCTGAAAGAACATGATCGACCTCCTGAAACGCCCAGCGCCCCACATCCCCCAAAGGGGGGGACGTGGGGTGCTGCCCTATGCCTTTTTGTCTGCCCTCCCGCCTGCCCGCGGCCGGGCGGGAGGTCCGCCCCCGGCGGGGCGGTCAGATGAAGAGCTTGGACACCGAGACCTCCTGATAGATGCGGTCGATGGCCTCGGCGAACATCCCCGCCACCGAGAGGTAGTGGATCTTCCCGCACCGGGCGGCCTCCGGGCTGGGGGGCACGGTGTCCAGGAACATCAGCTCCTTGATGGCGCTCTTTTCGATGCGCTCCACCGCCGGGC
>CANRBW010000215.1 GCA_947628975.1 uncultured Oscillospiraceae bacterium
CAGCTCCACCCGGCCCAGGGCGGCGCCGTTGACCCCGGCCTGGACGATGGGAATGCCCTGGTAGGTATCGGCGTAGGTCTCGTGGCTGTGGCCGTCGATGACGGCGCTGACCGCGTCCAGGGCCGCCGGGTCCATCTGGTCCATGAGGGTCAGGAGCTCCTTGCTGGTGAGGTCCACGGCGGCCTCGTTCTCCCCCATGTGGCAGAGGAGCACGATGGCGTCGGTCCGGTCCTCCAGGGCGTGGATCTGGGCGATGGCGGTCTGGAGCTCATCCATGAACTCCACCCCCTCCAGCTGGGCGGGGTTGGTGGAGGTGGCGGTGGCGGTGGTGGTCAGGCCGATGAAGCCCACCTCATGGCCCCCCACGGCGCGGACGGTGGACGCCTCCAGCAGAGGCTGCCCGTTGCGGGTCACGTTGGCGGTCAGGATGGGGAACCGGGCCGCGGCGGCGTTGGCCAACAGCACGTCCGCGCCGTAGTCGAACTCGTGGTTGCCGGCGGCCATCACGTCATAGCCGGCGGCGTTCATGGCCTTGATCACGTCCTCGCCCTGGGAGATGGTGGCAAAGGAGGCGCCCTGGGTGGCGTCCCCGGCGTCCACCAGCAGGGCGTTGGGGGTGGAGGCCCGGATGGCCGCCACCTGGGCCAGGCCGATGGCGGTATCGCTGCGGTTCACGTTGCCGTGGAGGTCGTTGGTGGCGAAGATGGTCACACAGTCCGGCGGCCCCTCCGGCCCGTCGGCCAGGGCGGACACGCCCAGGCACAGCGCCAGGCACAACAGCAGGCACAGCAGAGTTTTTTTCATGGCAGGTCCTCTCCTTTTCTGGTTCCGGCCGCCGGGTCCCGGCGGCGGATGGCGGGGCAAAAAACAGCCCTGGTCATTCTAGCACAAAACCCCCGCCGCCGCAAGATTTTTCCCGCCGGACAGGGGCCTTGACAACGGTGGTTTTTTCGCTAAAATATAGGGGATATGTCGCCCCCGGACCGGACCGGCCGGAGGGCCGGACCGGGGAGGGATGGAGATGCGGCCAGGACGCGGTAGGCTGGGCGTGGGTCTGCTTCTGGCCGCGGCCCTCTCCCTGGCGCTGGGCGGCTGTGGCCGCGCCCACCGGGAGCCCATCACCGACCTCCAGGACCTGGACGGCCGCCGGGTGGGCGTCTGCCTGGGGGAGAGCACCGACTACCGCCTCACCGGCCGGGAGGACATGGAGCTGCTGCGCTACGACTCGGTGGGCGGGATGCTCCTGCCCCTGTGCCACGGCCAGCTGGACGCCATCTGCCTGGAGTATTACAGCTTCCGCCAGGTCACCGCCCTGACCACCGGCATCCGCCCGGTGGAGCCCGCCGTGTCGGAGGACGGGCTGGTCTTCTTCTTCGCCCCGGAGGAGGGGGAGGTGTGCCGCCAGTTCAACGCCTTCCTGGCCGACTTCCGCCAGACCCCGGCGTACGCCGACCTGATGGAGCGGGTCCTGGCCTTCGACGGGGTGACCTATCCGGGCCGGGAGGTCCCCCAGACCGGCGCCGGGCGGGTCCTGCGGGTCAGCGCCGACATCGACTGCTTCCCCTCGGTCCACCAGGACGCCGGCGGCGGCCCGGTCCGGGGCTTTGAGGTGGAACTGCTCACCCACTTTGCCAACGCCATGGACTACCGGCTGGAGCTGATCCCCTCGGAGTACACCGACGCGGAGCTGGGCCTGCGCTACGGCCGGTATGACATGATGATCGGCCAGATCTCGGAGCTCTACCTGGACGCCGCCGAGGCGGAGCTGGTGGGGGTCCATGTCAGCGACAGTTTTATGGTCCTGCCCATGTACCTCATGGAGATCCCCGACCCGGACCAGGTCCGGATCCTGGGGGAACTGGACGACCACTGACCGAAGGGAGGCGCGGAGCGTGAACAGCCTGGCACAGCGCTTTTATATGACCTTTCTCTTTGAGGACCGGTATCTCTTCTTCCTGGACGGGCTGAAGACCACCCTCTTCCTCACCCTGGGCAGCTTTCTGCTGGGCACCCTGCTGGGGGCTCTGCTGTGCGCGGCCCTGCGCTCCTCCCGACCGGTCCTGGCCCGGCCGGCCAGGGTGCTCACCGCCTTTTTCCTCCAGATCCCCACCATGGTCCTCCTCATGGTGCTGGTCTACATCCTCTTCGGCCAGAGCACCCTGCCCGTCCTCCTCATCGTGCTGGTGGGGCTCACCGTCAAGACCGGGGTGACCCTGGCGGTGACCTTCCGCACCGCCCTGGAGGCCGTGTCCCCCGGCGAGGTGGAGGCCGCCCGCACCCTGGGCATGAACGCCTCCTCCACTTTTATCTATGTGGTCCTCCCCCAGGTGGTCTCCGCCGCCATGCCCCTCTACAAAGACCAGTTCGTGATGACCCTTCAGGAGACCTCGGTGGTGGGCTATCTGGCGGTGATGGACCTGACCATGGCCAGCGACGTGGTGGCCAGCCGGACGCTGGACGCCTTCTTCGGCCTCTTCGCCATCACCGTGGTCTACTTCCTCCTGGGTCTGGCGGGCCGGGCCCTGCTGGGCCGCCTGGGCCGGAGGGGCCATCTGGGAGGTGAGGCGCCGTGATCCGGATCCGGGACCTGAGCAAGGGCTACGACCCCCAGACCCCCATCTTTCAGCACGTCGATCTGGACGTGGAAAAGGGCGACGCGGTGGTCATCATCGGCGGCTCCGGCTGCGGCAAGTCCACCCTCCTGCGCTGTATCAACCGCCTGATCACCCCCGACTC
>CANRBW010000216.1 GCA_947628975.1 uncultured Oscillospiraceae bacterium
GGTGTATGTCAACGCCTCCTCCCGGTTCACCGACGGCGGCGAGTTCGGCCTGGGGTGCGAGATCGGCATCTCCACCCAAAAACTCCACGCCCGCGGGCCCATGGGGCTGGAGGCCCTGACCTCCACCAAGTTCCTGATCCGGGGCAACGGCCAGGTCCGGGTCTGACCACATCCAGGAGGAGGTCTTACCATGAAAGACGGTTTTGTCAAGGTGGCGGCCGCCACGCCCAGGATCCGTGTGGCGGACTGCGAGCACAACGCCGACCAGATCCTCGCCCTGCTCCGGGAGGCCGCCGGCCTGGGGGTGAAGGTCATGGCCTTCCCGGAGCTCTGCCTCACCGGGTACACCTGCGCCGACCTGTTCGCCCAGCCCGCCCTGCTCCGCCGCGCCCAGGAGGCCCTGGGCCGCCTTCTGGACCAGACCGGGGAGCTGGACGTGCTGGCGGCGGTGGGATTGCCGGTGGCGGTCGATAACAAACTGTATAATTGCGCCGCTGTTATCCACAGAGGAGTCCTGCTTCGGCTGATCCCCAAGCGGCACATCCCCAACTACGGGGAGTTCTACGAGGGTCGCTGGTTCACCCCCGGCGGGGGGGAGACCGCCCTGGCCGACGGGCCCTTCGCCGGGGTCCCGGTGGGCGGGGAGGCCCTGTTCCTCTGCGGGGAGGACCCGGCGCTGACGGTGGGGGTGGAGATCTGCGAGGACCTGTGGGCCACCGACCCGCCCTCCCGCCGTCTGGCGGAGGCGGGGGCCACGCTGATCTTGAACCTGTCCGCCTCTGACGAGGTGGTGGGCAAGGCCGGGTATCGCCGCCAGCTGGTCCGGAGCCAGTCCGCCCGGCTGGGCTGCGCCTATGTCTACGCCGACGCCGGGGAGGGGGAGTCCACCTCCGACCTGGTCTTCGCCGGCCACGACCTGATCGCCGAGAACGGGACGGTCCTGGCGGAGAGTCGGTTCCGCACCGGCCTCACCGTGTCGGAGATCGACGTGGAGCGGCTGGCCTTTGAGCGCCGACGGGTCAACACCTTTCCCCCGGCGGACCGGGCGGGGGCCTTCCAGCGGGTGCGGGTCCCCCTGGAGAGGGGGGAGACCGTCCTGACCCGCCCGGTCTCCCGGAGCCCCTTTGTCCCCCGGGACCCGGCGGGCCGGGAGGAGCGGTGCGAGGAGATTTTGACCATCGCCGCCCTGGGCCTTGCCAAGCGGCTGGAGCACACGGGCTTTGCCCGGCCTGTTTTGGGGCTCTCCGGCGGGTTGGACTCCACCCTGGCCGCCCTCATCACCGCGCGGGCGCTGGACCTGCTGGGCCGGGACCGGAGGGAGCTGCTCTGCGTCACCATGCCCTGCTTCGGCACCACCCGCCGCACCCGCTCCAACGCCGAGGCGCTGGCCCGGAGCCTGGGGGCGGAGCTGAAGACGGTGGACATCACCAAGGCGGTAAACCAGCACTTTGCCGACATCGGCCAGGACCCGGAAAACCACGACGTGACCTTTGAGAACGCCCAGGCCCGGGAGCGGACCCAGGTGCTCATGGACCTGGCCAACCAGCTGGGCGGCCTGGTGGTGGGCACCGGGGACCTCTCCGAGCTGGCCCTGGGCTGGTGCACCTACAACGGCGACCAGATGAGTATGTACGGCGTCAACGCCTCCATCCCCAAGACCCTGGTGCGGCACGTGGTGGACCACGCCGCCCGGACCTGCGGCGACGCCGCCCTGGCCCAGACCCTGGCGGACATTCTGGACACCCCCGTCTCCCCCGAGCTGCTCCCCGCCGTGGATGGGGAGATCAGCCAGAAGACGGAGGACCTGGTGGGGCCCTACGAGCTCCACGACTTCTTCCTCTACTACGCCGTCCGCTGGGCCTTCCCGCCCCGGAAGGTCCTGCGCCTGGCGGAGTACGCCTTCGCCGGGGCGTATGACCGGCAGACCATCCTGAAGTGGCTCAAGACCTTCTACCGCCGCTTCTTCGCCCAGCAGTTCAAGCGCCAGGCCATGCCGGACGGGCCCAAGGTGGGCACGGTGGCCCTCTCCCCCCGGGGGGACTGGCGGATGCCCTCGGACGGGGCGGTCACCCTCTGGCTAAAGGAGTTGGAAAACCTGTGAGAGAGTATTTACAGCTGTTCTGGACCTTCGCCCAGGTGGGGGTCTGCACCTTCGGGGGCGGGTACGCCATGCTGCCCATCCTCCAGCGGGAGATCGTGGAGAAAAAGGGCTGGGCCACCGCCGAGGAGCTGGCGGACTACTTCGCCATCGGCCAGTGCACCCCCGGCGTCATCGCCGTGAACACCGCCACCTTTGTGGGGGCCAAGCGGAAGGGGAACCTGGGGGGCGTGGTGGCCACCCTGGGCGTGATCTTCCCCAGCGTTGTCATCATCGTCCTTATCGCCGCCTTCTTAAAGAGCTTCGCCCACATCCCCGCCGTGGGCCACGCCTTTGCCGGGGTGCGGGCCGCCGTGGTGGCCCTCATCGCCTCCAGCGTCCTCAAGCTGGGCAAGACCACGGTGAAAAATCTCCCCTCCGTGGGCGTGTTCCTGGCGGTCTTCCTGCTCTCCGTCTTTGACAAGCCCCTGGAGGCCGCCTTCCCGGCGGTGGCCTTCCTCTTCGGCCCGGTGACCTACGTCGTCCTGGCGGGGGTCGCCGGACTGGCGCTCTCCCTGGCCCGGAAGGGGGGAAAGGGGAAATGATCTACCTGCGGCTCTTTTTCGAGTTTTTCAAGATCGGCCTCTTCTCGGT
>CANRBW010000217.1 GCA_947628975.1 uncultured Oscillospiraceae bacterium
CCTTGATCATGGCGTACATGTTGCACCGGCCGGAGCAGAGCTGCTCGATGATGCGGCAGATGTCCGCCTGGAGCGCACCGGCCTGGGCCACCTGGCCGGACAGGGCCAGGTCCACCACCTCCACGCCGTCGAAGTACCCCTCCAGCATCTGGGCCCAGCCCTTGCGGGGGTAGCGGTCGTCGCCGTAGACGCTGGCGGTGGAGTCCCCCACCACATAGAGCTTCGCGCCGGGGGTCAGGGCGTCGGAGACGGCCGTCGGCTCAACATAGACCTCCCCCGTCTCCCGGTTCCCGGCCGAGACGGTGAGGACGTCGCCGGGGGAGAAGGGCAGGGCCACAGGGACGCTGACGCTCTTGCCCGTGGGGACCTGGGCGAAGAGGTCCGCCATCGCCAGGTCCAGGCGGCCGCCCTCGGTCCCGTCGGGGCGGAGCACGGTCAGGGTGACCACGTCCCCCGCGCCGGGGTTGGGGTCGTTGCAGGTGAGGTTCACCGCGGCCAGGGTCCCGCCCTGGGCGGGGGTGAAGCGCGTCGCGCCCCCGGCGTCCCGATAGCTCCAGGCGTCCAGCGTCACCGGGACGATCCCCGCCACGGTGACAGCGAAGTCCTTGGTCTGGCGGGCGTCCCCTCTGGCGAGGGTGGCGGTGAGGGTGACGGTCTGGTCCCGGTCAGGGGCGGGATAGACCTTCCCGTCCGCCCCCACCACGCTCTCGTCGGAGCTCTGCCAGGTGATGGCGGTCCCCCGCTTGCCCGTGGCGGGCAGGGTCAGGTCCCGCTTCACCGAGGAGGTGTCCCCCAGGGTCAGGGCCTGGGCCGCCACCGCCACCGCCGAGGCGTCGTCCGGGTCGGCCAGCACGGTGAGGGTGAAGGTCACCTCGGCGGCCAGCTCCCGCCTCTCCTGGACGGAGAAGTGGCCGGTGAGGGCCACGGTGGTCTCGGTCTTCTGGCAGTTCACCGTGCCGTCCACGTCCACCACCTGGGCCGCCGAGCTGGTCCAGAACACGTCGCAGGAGCCGAACTGGGACTCGTAGCTATCCACCAGGGCCAGGTCCGCGTCCACATGGGCCAGGTCGGGGTTCTCCCCCCGGATCCGGTCAAAGGGGAAGGCGGCGATCTCCTGGGCGAAGACCTCCTTGGGGTCCACCGCCTGGAAGGCGCACCCGTAGAGCCGGAGCTTGGAGCCGCTGGCGTAGACGGTGTAGGTGTGGCCCCCCTCCACGATGAGGGTGGTGGAGGTGTCCGCCGACACCTCCAGCTTCATCCCGTCGAAGCCGTCCATGGCCTGGCCGTTGTCCAGGATGTAGAATGCCTTGCCCGCGTTGAGGCGGTAGGCGATCTCCAGCGCGCCGGTGGAGACCGAGTCGTCAAAGGCGAAGGAGAAATAGGTGCCCGTGCCCTCGTCCACCTTGGGGTTGGCCTTGCCGGTGAGGAAGCTGTCATAGCTCACGCCGGAGGCGGAGACCACCGGGGAGTCCATCGCCTCGCAGCTCCACTGGTCCGCCCCCAGGGTCAGGGTCATGCCGGGGATCCCGGCGTCCACCGCGGCGGCCTGGGCGGTGGTCCCGGGGCTCTGGGCGGGGCGGAAGACGGCCGCCTCCCCCGCGGCCAGGGCGGGCACGATGCCCAGGGTCAGGGTCAGGGCCAGCAGGGTCGAAAGCGCGCGTTTCATGGTGTCATTCCTCCTGTATTTTCAGTCTGCTCCATGGGATGGGAAAAGCTCACATAGGCGAAGTGGCCGCGGCCGCCGGGCCGGTTCCCGTCGTTGCGGGCAAAGAGGGCGGGCTTGGCCCCCGACCAGGTGGACTGGGCCGCCGGGAAGGAGCGGGAGAAGAACCGCTCTCCCCCGTCGGGCAGAAGGTAGCCGCAGGTCACCGTGCCCCCCCGGTGGAAGTGGAGCCGCAGGGTCGCCCGGTCCTCCGGCCAGGGCAGCCGGGCCACCGCCGTCTCCTCCGCCCGGCCTCTGGCGCTCTGGCGGGTGACCTGCCCGGCGTAGAGGACCAGCTCGTTCCCCGCCGGGCCGCGGCGCAGGGCCAGAGCGCAGTATTGATGGCCCAGGATGGCCGCCCCCACCTCGTCTCCCTCCTCCCTGGCCTCCAGCCGCGCCTGGGTCTCCAGGGTGAAGCGCCAGTCCTGGGGCATCTGGGTCAGGACGTTGGGCAGATACCACAGCAGGCTCTCCCCCCGGCGGCAGGGCAGGATGTTCAGGGTCAGGCCGTGGTCCACCTGATACCACTCCGCCCGGGGGTTGGCCTGCCACTGCCACTGGGGCCCCAGGGCGGGGCCGGGGAACCGGTCGTCCGCCGCCAGGGAAAAGTCCACCGGGGGCAGGGGCAGGGGCCACCGGGCCACCGGACGGCCCACGCCGGTGCCGTCCCGGTCCTCCCCGATCACCGGCCAGCCGTCCCGCCAGACCATGGGCTGGAGGTGGAGCACCCGGCCGTACACCCCCGCGTCCTGGAAGTGGTAGAACCAGTCCCGGCCGTCCGGGGTGTCCACCCAGGCCCCCTGGTGGGGGCCGTTCACCGGGGTGTCCCCCTGGTGGAGGACGATCCTGTCCTCATAGGGCCCCAGGGGGGACCGGGCGCGCAGAACGGTCTGCCAGCCGGTCCCTACCCCCCCGGCGGGGGCGAAGATGTAGTACCACCCGTCCCGCTTATACAGCTTCGGCCCCTCCATGGTGGGGTGCCGGG
>CANRBW010000218.1 GCA_947628975.1 uncultured Oscillospiraceae bacterium
GAGATGAACAAGAAGAACGAGAAGAAGGTGCTGAAGACCTGGAGCCGCGCCTCCACCATCTTCCCCTCCTTCGTGGGCCACACCATCGCCGTCCACGACGGCCGCAAGCACGTGCCGGTCTACGTCACCGAGGATATGGTGGGCCACAAGCTGGGCGAGTTCGCCCCCACCCGGACCTTCAAGGGCCACTCGGGCACCAAGACCGGGCAGTAAGGAGGGCACACAGTCATGGAAGCGAGAGCATTTGTCAAATATGTCCGCATCTCCACCCAAAAGGTGCAGATCGTTGCCGACCTGATCCGGGGCAAGGACGCCAAGCTGGCCGCCGCCATCCTGGCCAACACCCCCAAGTCCGCCTGCGAGCCCATGGCCAAGCTGCTCAAGAGCGCCTGCGCCAACGCGGAGAACAACTTCCACATGGACCCCGAAAAGCTCTATGTGTCCGAGGTGTTCGCCACCCCCGGCCCCATCATCAAGCGGATGCGGCCCAGGGCCCAGGGCAGAGGCTTCAGGATCAACAAGCGCACCAGCCACATCACCCTCGCGGTGAAAGAGCGCTAAGGGAGGAGGAAGAATATGGGACAGAAAGTCAATCCCCACGGCTTGCGCGTGGGCGTGATCAAGGATTGGGACTCCCGTTGGTTCGCCTCCAATGAGAAGGTCGGCGATCTGCTGGTGGAGGACTACAATCTCCGCAAGGACCTGAAGAAGCAGCTCTACGCCGCCGGCGTGCCCCAGATCGAGATCGAGCGCCGGGGCGACAACAAGGTGGTCATCTACCTCCACTGCGCCCGGCCCGGCATGATCATCGGCAAGGGCGGCGAGGACATCGAGAAGCTCCGGGCCAGCATCGCCAAGCGCCTGGGCAAGGACGTGGCCCTGAACATCGTGGAGGTCAAGAACCCCGACACCAACGCCCAGCTGGTGGCCGAGAACATCGCCCAGCAGCTGGAGAAGCGCATCGGCTTCCGCCGGGCCATGAAGAACGCCATGGGCCGGGCCATGCGGATGGGCGCCCTGGGCATCAAGACCTGCTGCTCCGGCCGCCTGGGCGGCGCGGAGATCGCCCGCACCGAGCACTACCACGACGGCACCATCCCCCTCCAGACCCTCCGGGCGGACATCGACTACGGCTTTGCCGAGGCCGCCACCACCTACGGCCGCATCGGCGTGAAGGTGTGGATCTACAAGGGCGAGGTCCTGAGCCAGACCCTGCGCACCACCCCCCGCACCATGGACACCACCAAGCCCTTCCGGGAGAAGAGCGACCGCCGGGATCGCCGGGATCGCCGCGGCCCCGGCGGGGACCGTCGGGGTCCCGGTGGGGATCGCCGCGGCCCCGGTGGCCGGGATGACCGCCGTGGCGGCGGCCGCTTCGGCGACCGTGACCGCAAGCCCGGCCCCGTCTACCAGGCCCGCCCCCAGATCGTCGCCCCCAAGGCGGCGGCGCCGGCGGAGCCCCCTGCCCAGACGCCCGCTGAGGCTGCTACCCCTGTGGAAGGAGGCCAGGAATAATGCTTCTGCCTAAGAGAGTCAAATACCGCCGCGTCCACCGCGGCCGCCTGAAGGGCAAGGCCACCCGTGGCAACACCGTCACCTACGGTGAGTTCGGCCTCCAGGCCGTGGAGCCCGCCTGGATCACCAGCAACCAGATCGAGGCCGCCCGTATCGCCATGACCCGCTACACCAAGCGCGGCGGCAAGGTCTGGATCAAGATCTTCCCCGACAAGCCCGTCACCGAGAAACCCGCTGAGACCCGTATGGGTTCCGGTAAAGGTTCTCCCGAATACTGGGTGGCCGTGGTCAAGCCCGGCCGCGTCATGTTCGAGATCGCCGGCGTCCCCGAGGAGACCGCCCGCGAGGCCCTGCGCCTGGCCAGCCACAAGCTGCCCATCAAGAGCAAGATCGTCAAGCGCGAAGAGACCGAGAAGGGTGGTGAAGCGTAATGAAGGCCAGTGAAGTCCGCAAAATGTCCGCCTCCGAGCTGGAGAGCAAGCTCCAGGACCTGAAGAAGGACCTGTTCAATCTGCGCCTCCAGCACGCCACCAACCAGCTGGATAACCCCATCCGGATCGCCGAGGTCAAGAAGGACATCGCCCGGGTCAAGACCATCATCCGCGAGCAGCAGCTCGCCAGCCGCTAAGGAGGAGGAACGAGGCAATGGAAAACAGAACTTCTTCCCGCAAGACCAGAGTCGGCCTGGTGGTCTCGGACAAGATGGATAAGACCGTCGTGGTCGCCATCGCTGACCGCGTGGCCCATCCTCTGTATAAGAAGATCGTGAAGAGAACCTATAAGCTGAAGGCTCACGACGAGCTCAACCAGTGCGGCGTGGGCGACCGCGTCAAGGTCATGGAGACCCGCCCCCTGTCCAAGGACAAGCGGTGGCGCGTGGTTGAGATCATCGAGAAGGCGAAGTAAGGAGGTGCCGGTATGATTCAACAGGAAACCTATCTGAAGGTGGCCGACAACACCGGCGCCAAGGAGATCAAGACCATCCTGGTGCTGGGCGGCTCCAAGCGCAAGTTCGGCAACATCGGCGACGTCATCGTCGCCTCCGTCCGTAAGGCCCAGCCCGGCGGCACCGTGAAGAAGGGCGATGTGGTCAAGGCCGTCATCGTCCGTACCGCCAGCGGCGTGCGCCGCGCCGACGGGACCTACGTCCGCTTCGACGAGAACGCCGCC
>CANRBW010000219.1 GCA_947628975.1 uncultured Oscillospiraceae bacterium
CGTCGCTGAGCACCACCTGGGCGTCCACCTGGGCCTCCTCCTGGGAGGGCAGGTCGTTGAACAGGGAGAACTCCTGCCCCTGGGCGGCCTCGCTCCCCTGGGCCTGGAGCGGGTCCTGGCTCTGGGCCAGCAGGGCGTCCACGTCCACGTCGGTGGCGGCGCTCTCCCCCACCGCGATCCCCTCCGCCTTGGCCCGCTCCTCGAAGGGGCTCAGGTCATAGGCGGAGTTGGCCTGGAGCAGGCCGTTCTTATACATATCATAGAGGAAGTCCTGGACCTCCTGGGACTCGTCGGAGATCTGCTTGGTGCCGGTCTGGGCCGGGTCGGTGGCCCCTACCAGGTCCTGGATGTTGTCGCTGTTGGGGGTGATGGCGCTGACCCCGCCGGCCGGCGCGCCGCCGGCATCGGTCACGTTGGCCACCGCCTGGGTGGGCCCCACCCAGCTGACCTGGGCGGTGCAGCGGATGCTGGGGGCGCTGGTCTCGGTGGCGTCGGCCACCTCCCAGTCCAGCACCTCGATCTGGATGTAGTCTTTGAAGTCATACCCGGCGTACACCGTCTCCCACAGGAACTGCTGGGTGACCTCCAGCTTGGCGATGGCCTTCCCCCGGCCGCGGCGGCGCTCCGCCTCCGGCATGGCGGCGATGGCCTGGCGGTAGTCCTCGGTGAGGTAGGCGCACTGTTCCAGGTCCACGTCGCCGGGGAAGAAGGCGGCGAACTCCTCCATGGTGGTGAGCTTGCCCAGATAGCGCACGTCGGTGATAGTGGCGGTCACCCGGACCTGGCGCATCTCCTCGGTGAAGCCGATGGCGTTGTGGTCCAGCACCAGCGGCACGGAATACTCCGCCTGGTCCTCTGTCTCCTCTGTCCCCTCCTCCGGCTCCTGGACCGGCGGGGCCTCCTCCGGCCGCTGGTCCGGCGCCTGGGTCTGGACGCCGCTGCCCTCCCCGCTGTCCATCACGGTGGCGGCGGTGGCGGTGGTGAACAGGGAGAGGACCATGGCGGCGGTCAAAAGGCCGCTGATCATCCGCTTGCCCAGCAGCTTCCACTGGCCCAGCTCCACATCCATGATCCTCACCCCCTTTCCTGAAAATCGCGCAAGGAGTATCGGAGGCAAAACGCCCCTCTTTTTGCCGGATTTACCGATATTTGGTAGGAATTTTTCCACAAAAAATGGCTGGAAGGGTAGACTACCCCCTTGGGTTGCCATTTTCATAGGCATATTATGGCACAACTCCCCGGAAAATGCAACCCTTTTTTGTCAATTTTGACATATCCTATTTTTTTGCCCCCTCGCCACCCTTCCGGTCCAAAAAAATACCCATTTCCAAATGGAAATGGGTATTTTCTCCTGTTTTCCCCGCCGGACGGCCTCAGGCCAGCCCGTCCAGCACCGCCTGGGCGGCCTCCGGGTCGGCGGACACCAGGATCAGCACGCTCTCGCCCCGGCGCTCCACCACCGCCCGGTCCAGCTTGGGCATCTCCTGGGGGCGGTAGCTCTCGTTGGCCTCCTTCTGGTCGGCGATGTGTTCCCAGGCCGCCGTCTCGAAGCGCTCCGCCTCCTGGTCGGACTGGAACCGGACCACCGCCAGCTCCTCCGCGGTGGCCCCGGTGGAGCAGTAGGCCACCACCGGCTCCTCCGCCGGGTCGGACGGGTCCTCCGGCTCCCGGAGCAGATAGTCCTCCAGGCCGTACTGCCGCGCCGCCACGTCGGGGTCCAGCCGCTCCAACTCCTCGGAGAAGACCCCCGGGGCCTGCCGCAGGGCCTGGGCGGTCGCCTCCGGGTCAAAGGGCCGCGCGCCCCCGCCGCAGGCGGCCAGGAGCCCGCACAAACATCCCGCCGCCAGGGCGGTCCGCCATCCTCTCATGCCCATTCTCCTTTACTCACAGTGTGTCGCCTCAGATAGTCCAGCCACGCCTGATAGGGTCCCTTTTCAAAGTGTACCCCGTCGGCCACCGCCTCGTAGGGGGGCTGGCCCGTCTCGTCCACGATGGCCTGGGCCGGGTCCACAAAAAAGACCCGCTTCTCCTGGGCCAACTGGCGCAGCAGCCCGTTGTAGACGCCGATCTGGGCGTTGTTGATGTACGCGGCGATGCCCCGCTCGTCCCGCTTCTGCTCGTTCACCGGGATGATCAGCTGGAGGTAGATGGTGGCCTCCGGCCGGGCCGCCCGGATGAGGTCGATCAGCCCGGCGTAGTGGTCGTAGTAGCCCTGGTCGTCGTACATCCCCAGCTCGTTGAGGCCCAGGCAGACGTAGATCTTGCCGTACTGCCCCGCCTCCAGCGCCTGGGCCAGGGTGACCTCCTGCCCGTCCACCTTGAAGGTCTCCTCCGCCACCTTAAACACGCTCAGCCCGGTCTTGTAGAGGTAGCTCCCGCCCTTGAGCCCGCTGAACAGCTGGAACCCCTGGGTCCGGGAGTCCCCCAGGAACAGGGCGTCGTCGAAGTAGGCGTCCTCCACCGGCTCCGTCTCCGGCACCGGCTGGGAGAAGTCATACTCCGCCCCCGCCACCACCCCCGCCTCTCCCGGCCCGCGGGTGGGCGCCGGGGTGGGCGCCGGGGCGAGCGCGGGACTGGGCTCCGGCGAGGCCGCCGGGGCGGACTCCCGGTCCTCCGGCGGGGCGGGACGGGCGGTCCGGGCCGCCGTCTCCACCGGGGCGGT
>CANRBW010000220.1 GCA_947628975.1 uncultured Oscillospiraceae bacterium
ACCGTCCACGGCGCAGACGGTGTCCCCGATGGTCACGTCGCCGATGCCGCTCATGGCGATGATCTCCCCGGCGGCAGCCTCGGTCACCGGGGTCTTGGCCAAGCCGTCAAAGGCGTAGAGGGACACCGCCTTGGCCTTCTGGGGCGGCTGGTCCCGCTTGTGGAAGTTGCACACGGCGATGTCCTGGTTCTGGCGGATGACCCCCCGCTCGATCCGGCCGATGGCGATCCGGCCCACGAACTCGTTGTAGTCGATGGAGCTCACCAGCATCTGGAAGGGGGCGGCGGTGTCCGACTCCGGCGCGGGGATATAGTTCAAAATGGTCTCGAACAGGGGGACCAGGTCGGTCCCCGCCTCGTCGGGGGAGTAGCTGGCGGTGCCCTGGCGGCCGGAGCAGAAGAGCATGGGGGAGTCCAGCTGCTCCTCGGTGGCGTCCAGGTCCAGCAGCAGCTCCAGCACCTCGTCCACCACCTCGTGGACCCGCTGGTCGGGCCGGTCGATCTTGTTCACCACCACGATCACCCGGTGGCCCAGCTCCAGGGCCCGGCTGAGGACGAAGCGGGTCTGGGGCATGGGCCCCTCGGCGGCGTCCACCAGCAGGATGACGCCGTTGACCATCTTCAGGATCCGCTCCACCTCGCCGCCGAAGTCGGCGTGGCCGGGGGTGTCCACGATGTTGATCTTCACGTCCTTGTAGTGGACGGCGGTGTTCTTGGCCAGAATGGTGATGCCCCGCTCCCGCTCCAGGTCGCCCGAGTCCATCACCCGCTCCACCGTGGCCTGGTTCTCCCGGTAGATCCCGCCCTGCTTGAGCATCTCGTCCACCAGCGTGGTCTTGCCGTGGTCCACGTGGGCGATGATCGCGACGTTCCTGATTTTCTCGTTTCGCAACTTTACGCACCTCTGTCAGGAAAATTCAACCGGTATAGTTTACACCACTCTCCGCCAAATTGCAACCCCCGCCGCACAGAAAACGCACGGCGCGCCAACGCCGTGCGTGAGATCGTCAAAGAAGCGGCGCGGCCGCTTCTTTGACGATGTTTTGCGGCCCGCCGCGGGGCGGAGACCGGGCCGCGGGGGGATCGTCTTTGGAACGGACTGGGCAATACAGTTTGAGAAAAAAGATAGGAGGATGAACCATGCTTTGCGCAAATTGTGGAAAAGAGATCCGTGACGGGGCGACCTTCTGCTCCGAGTGCGGCGCGGCCCAGCAGGGCGCTTCAACGCCGCCCGTCTCCGGCGGGGGGAACTATGCCGGCCCCGCCAGTCAGCCCACGGCCCAGCAGACGCCCTATAACATGATGTGCATCCTCGGCCTGGTCATCTCGGGTATTTCGCTCCTGCTCAACTTCTGGGGTCTGGTGAGGATTGCCGGAACGGTGGTGTCTGTCATCGGACTGAACGACTGTAAACAGAAGAACATGAGAGGGAAAGGGCTCGCGATCGCCGGTATCGCCATCGGGGGATTTTCCATTATCTACGGCCTGATCGGTCTTCTCGCGCTGGGGAACATCCTCTCCTAAGTTGTAACCGCTTATCCAAACCAAGGGCCGGGAGTGCTACTCCCGGCCCTCCGTTTGTCAAAAAGACCGCGCCGCTTCTTTGGCAGTCTCCCTTTCGCCGCTCACAGCTCCGGGTGGCGGTCCTCGGCGCTGATCTCGCTGAGGGCGGCGCCGGCCTCCATGTCGCAGCTGTGGGACTGGCTCAGGTCCCCCAGGGAGACCATGCCCACCACCTTGTCCCCCTCCACCACCGGCAGGCGGCGCACCTGGCGGGCGGCCATGATGCGGGCGGCCTCGCGGGTGTCGGCGGTGGGGGAGACGGTGGCGCAGTTGCGGGTCATCACCTTGTGCACCGGGGTCCTGGCCGGGTCCTCCTCCAGGGCCACGCACCGCAGGACGATGTCCCGGTCGGTGACCATCCCCCGCAGGTCCCCGTCCTGGCCGCACACGGGCAGAGCCCCCACGTTGTGCCGGGCCAGCAGACGGGCGGCGTCCTGGGCGGTGTCGGCGGGGTCCAGACAGACCACGCTCTCGCACATCAATTCTTTGACTTGCATTTTTCCCTCTCCTTGCTTTATAATCTCATACTGAGGTCGTATCTATTGTTCACCGGAAGGGAAGAACTATTCCATGAAGCCGCTTTTACACATCTGCTGCGCCCCCTGCTCCATCACCTGTATCGACACCCTGCGCGCCGACGGCCTGGAGCCCACCGGCTTTTGGTGCAACCCCAACATCCACCCCTACACCGAGTACCGCCAGCGGAAGAACACCCTGGTGGACTACGCCAAGACGGTGGGGCTGGAGCTGATCCTGGCCGGGGATTACGGCCTGCGGCCCTTTGTAGCGGCGGTGGCGGGGGACATCGACCACCGCTGCGGGGTGTGCTATCAGATGCGCCTGGAGCCCACCGCCCAGTACGCCGCCGACCACGGCTTTGACGCCTTCACCACCACCCTGCTGGTCTCCCCCTATCAAAACCACGAGCTGCTGGTGGAGGTGGGGGAGCGGATGGGGGAGAAATACGGGGTCAAATTCCTGCCCTACGACTTCCGCCCCCGCTTCCGGGAAGGGCAGGACCGGGCCAGGGAACTGGGGCTCTACCTGCAAAAGTACTGCGGCTGTATCTTCAGCGAAGAGGACCGGTACATGG
>CANRBW010000221.1 GCA_947628975.1 uncultured Oscillospiraceae bacterium
CCAGCGCATCCACAGCTATTCCGAGCAGGTGGAGAAACTGCGCCGCCCGGGGATGGACCCGGAGGAGTTCACCGATTTTCTGATGATCCACAAGCACGGCATGCCGCCCCACGGCGGCATGGGCATCGGCCTGGAGCGGCTGACCATGCAGCTGTGCGGGCTGGAGAACGTCCGGGACGCGTGCCTGTTCCCCAGGGACATCCACCGTCTCACGCCCTGACAGAGGAGGTTTTGAAGCATGAAGATCACTGAGGAACTGGTGGACTACATCTGCGTGCTCTCCCGGCTCAAGCTGGAGCCGGAGGAGCGCGCCGGCATGGCCGGGGAGCTGGAGAAGATCGTCAGCTATATGGACGTGCTGTCCCAGGTGGACACCCAGGGGGTGGAGCCCATGAGCCACGTTCTGCCCGTGTCCAACGTCACCCGCCCCGACGTGGTGGAGCCCTCCCTGGACCGGGAGGCCCTGCTCCGGGGGGCGCCCAAGCGGGACGGGGAGACCTTCCTGGTCCCCCGCGCGGTGGAGTAAGGGGGGAGCGGAGCGATGGAACTGCTTGAACTGAGCGCCCTCCAGCTGGGCCAGGCCATCCGCCGGGGGGAGACCACCATCCCCGCCGCCACCCAGGCGGCCCTGGAGGTCATTTCCCGGGAAAACCCCCGCAACAACGCCTACATCACCGTCCTGGCCGAGGCGGCCATGGACCGGGCCAGGGCCCTCCAGGACAGGCTGGGGCCGGACGCGCCGCCCCTCTACGGGGTGCCCATGGCCCTGAAGGACAACCTCTGCACCAAGGATGTGCGGACCACCTGCGCCAGCAGGATCCTGGGCGACTTCGCGCCCCCCTACGCCGCCACGGCGGCCCAAAAGCTGGAGGAGGGCGGCGGGGTACTGCTGGGGAAGCTGAACATGGACGAGTTCGCCATGGGCTCCACCTCCGAGACCTCCTACTACGGTCCGGTGAAGAACCCCCGGGACCTGACCCGGGTGCCCGGCGGGTCCTCCGGCGGCGCGGCGGCGGCGGTGGCCGCCGGGATGGGCTGGTACGCCCTGGGGAGCGACACCGGCGGCTCCATCCGCCAGCCCGGCTCCTACTGCGGCGTCACCGGCATGAAGCCCACCTACGGCACCGTCAGCCGCTACGGCCTCATCGCCTACGCCTCCTCCCTGGACCAGATCGGCCCCCTGGCCAAGGACGCCCGGGACTGCGCCGCCATCCTGGACCAGATCGCCGGGGCGGACCGGCGGGACTCCACCAGCGTGGACGGCCCATACGGCAACGTCCTGGCCCAGCTGGACGGGGACCTGCGGGGGGTGCGGATCGGCCTGCCGGAGGAGTGCTTCGGCCAGGGGCTGGACCCGGAGGTGGACCGGGCGGTCCGGGAGATGGCCAAGGCCCTGGAGAGCCGGGGCGCGGTCATCCAGACCTGCTCCCTGCCCATCATGGACTATGTGGTGCCCACCTACTACATCCTGGCCTCCGCCGAGGCCAGCTCCAACCTCTCCCGGTTCGACGGGGTGAAGTACGGCTGGCGGGCGGAGGAGTACGAGGACCTCACCGACCTCTACAACAAGACCCGGACCCAGGGCTTCGGCCGGGAGGTCAAGCGGCGGATCCTGCTGGGGACCTTCGTCCTCTCCTCCGGGTACTTCGACGCCTACTACAAAAAGGCGCTCCAGGTCAAGGCGGTGATCGCGGGGGCCTACCGGGCGGCCTTTGAGAAGGTGGACCTGCTGTTGACCCCCGTGGCTCCCACCACCGCTCCCAAGCTGGGCCAGAGCCTCCACGACCCCTTGAAGATGTACCTGTCGGATATTTACACCGTCCCGGTCAACCTGGCGGGACTGCCGGGGATCTCCGTCCCCTGCGGGACGGACGGCAAGGGCCTGCCCATCGGCGGCCAGCTCATCGGCCCGGCCATGGGGGACGCCCTGGTCCTGAAGGCCGCGGACGCGTATCAGAGGGAGGTGCGGGTATGAACTGGGAGATCGTCATCGGTCTGGAGACCCATGTGGAACTGGCCACCGCCACCAAGATCTTCTGCTCCTGCACCACTCAGTTCGGCGGCGCGCCCAACACCCACTGCTGCCCGGTGTGCACCGGGATGCCCGGCACCCTGCCCACCCTGAACGAGAAGGTGCTGGAGTACGCCGTCAAGGCCGGGCTGGCCCTGGGCTGTACCATCACCCAGCGCAACAAGTTCGACCGGAAGAACTACTTCTACCCCGACCTGCCCAAGGCCTATCAGATCAGCCAGCTCTACCTCCCCATCGGCCGGGACGGCCGGGTGACCCTCACCCTCCCCGACGGAGGGGAGAAGACCGTGGGCATCCACGAGCTGCACATGGAGGAGGACGCGGGCAAGCTGGTCCACGACCCCTGGCAGGACCTGACCCAGTGTGACTACAACCGCTGCGGCGTCCCCCTCATCGAGATCGTCACCGAGCCGGACTTCCGCGGCGGGGCGGAGGTGATCGCCTACCTGGAAAAGCTCCGCTCCACCCTCCAGTACCTGGGCGTGTCCGACTGCAAGATGCAGGAGGGCTCCCTGCGCTGTGACGTGAACCTGTCGGTCCGCCCCGCCGGGTCCCAGGAGCTGGGCACCCGCACCGAGATGAAGAACCTCGACTCCTTCAAGGCCATCGGCCGGGCCAT
>CANRBW010000222.1 GCA_947628975.1 uncultured Oscillospiraceae bacterium
CCTGGCGAATAAGGAGTTCCAGATGCTCCGCACCGCCGCTCTGGACATCATCACCGCCCTGAAGATCGAGGGCGGCTGCAACTGCCAGTTCGCCCTGAACCCCGATTCTTACGAGTACGCCGTCATCGAGGTCAACCCCCGTGTGTCCCGGTCCTCGGCTCTGGCCTCCAAGGCCACCGGCTATCCCATCGCCAAGGTGGCCGCCAAAATTGCCCTGGGCTACACCCTGGATGAAATTCCGAATGCCGTCACCGGCAAGACCTGCGCCTGCTTCGAGCCCACCCTGGACTACTGCGTGCTGAAGATCCCCCGCCTGCCCTTCGACAAGTTCACCACCGCCAGCCGGACCCTGGGCACCCAGATGAAGGCCACCGGGGAGGTCATGGCCATCTCCAACTCCTTCCAGGGGGCGCTGATGAAGGCCATCCGCTCCCTGGAGCTGAACGTCCGCTCCCTGCGGCTGGAGGGCCTGGACGCCCTCTACACCGAGGAGATCGAGGAGAAGCTGGCCGACGTGGACGACCAGCGCCTCTTCGTGGTGGCGGAGGCCCTGCGCCGGGGCTTTTCCCCCGAAAAGATCAACGCCATCACCAAGATGGACGTGTGGTTTTTGGAGCGGTTCCAGGAGATCATCCACATGGAGACCCGCCTGGAGCACGGCGTGCCCGACGCGGAGACCCTTCAGCGGGCCAAGGAGATGGGCTTTTCCGACGCCTACATCGCCGCCCTGTGCGGCTCCACCCGCGCGGAGATCAAGGCCCTGCGGGAGAGCATGGGCATCCGCCCCTCCTTCAAGATGGTGGACACCTGCGCCGCCGAGTTCGAGGCCGCCACGCCCTACTACTACTCCACCTACGACCGGGAGAACGAGGCCGAGCCCAGCGGGGAGGAGAGCCGCCGGAAGGTGCTGGTGCTGGGCTCCGGCCCCATCCGCATCGGCCAGGGCATCGAGTTTGACTACTGCTCGGTCCACTCGGTCTGGGCCCTGAAGAAGCTGGGGTGCGAGACCATCATCATCAACAACAACCCCGAGACCGTCTCCACCGACTTCGACGTGGCCGACCGGCTCTACTTCGAACCCCTCACCGCCGAGGACGTGGAGGCGGTGGTGGAGCTGGAAAAACCCTGGGGCGCGGTGGTGCAGTTCGGCGGCCAGACCGCCATCAAGCTGGCCAAGGCGCTGACCGAGATGGGGGTGCCCATCCTGGGCACCTCCTCCGACGGGGTGGACGCCGCCGAGGACCGGGAGCGGTTTGACGAGATCCTCCAGCAGTGCGGCATCCCCCGCGCCGCGGGCCGGACCGTCTTCACCACCGAGGAGGCCATCGCCGCCGCCAACGAGGTGGGCTATCCCGTGCTGGTGCGCCCGTCCTACGTCCTGGGCGGCCAGGGGATGGAGATCGCCTACAACGACCGCAACATCACCGAGTTCATGCGCATCATCAACCGCACCGTCCAGGAGCACCCCATCCTGGTGGACAAGTACCTCATGGGCCGGGAGGTGGAGGTGGACGGCGTCTACGACGGGGAGGACATCCTGATCCCCGGCATCATGGAGCACGTGGAGCGGGCGGGGGTCCACTCCGGGGACTCCATCTCCGTCTACCCCTCCCTCCACATCGAAGACAAGCACAAGGAGATCATCCTGCGCTACACCCGGGACCTGGCCCGCGCCCTGGGGGTCATCGGCCTGATCAACATCCAGTTCATCATCTACTCCGACCAGGTCTACGTCATCGAGGTCAACCCCCGCTCCTCCCGGACCATCCCCTACATCTCCAAGGTCACCGGGGTGCCCATCATCGACCTGGCCACGCGGGTGATGCTGGGGGAGAAGCTCCGGGACCTGGGCTACGGGGTGGACGTCTACCCGGAGCAGCCCTACTACGCGGTGAAGATGCCCATCTTCTCCTTTGAAAAGCTCACCGACGTGGACACCGGCCTGGGCCCGGAGATGAAGTCCACCGGCGAGGTACTGGGCATCGATCAGTCCTACCCCCAGGCCCTGCTGAAGGCGTTCAAGGGCGCCAACCTCCGGGCCCCCAAGAAGGGGGGACGGGTCATCATCACCGTCCGGGACGAGGACAAGGGGGAGATCCTGGGCATCGCCCGCGGCCTGGCCGACCAGGACATCGAGATCTTCGCCACCGCCGGGACCTGCGCGGCCCTGGACGCGGTGGGCATCCCCGCCAAGCTGGTGGGCCGGGTCAGCGAGGCCCACCCCAACATCCTGGACATGATCGCCTCCGGCTCTGTGGACCTGGTCATCAACACCCCCACCAAGGGCCGCAAGCACGATACCGACGGCTTCAAGATCCGCCGCAGCGCGGTGGAGCACTCGGTGGCCTGCGTCACCGCCATCGACACCGCCCGGGCCATCCTCACCGTCCGGGCGGAGGGCCGCAGCGCCGACCTGCGGCCCATCGACATCACCGCGCTGTAAGGGCGCGCGGAAACAGGAGAAAGGGTGGCCGCTATGACGCATCATCAGACTGTGATCGTTCTGGACTTCGGAGGTCAGTATAACCAGCTCATCGCCCGCCGGGTCCGGGAGTGCGGGGTGTACTGCGAGGTCAAGCCCTACAAGACCCCCCTGGCCGAGCTGCGGGCCATGGACCCCATCGGCTTTATCTTCACCGGTGGG
>CANRBW010000223.1 GCA_947628975.1 uncultured Oscillospiraceae bacterium
GGCCCGCCTGGCGGCGGACCGGGAGGCGGACTTGGCCGTGCCCAGCGGGAGCGCCGCGGAGATGGCCGCCTACGGGGCGGTTGCCGGCGAAGAGCTGGTCTTCCCGACCGCCGAGGGCCAGGGAGCCCCGGCGGCGGAGACTTCTCCGATGGCCGGGGACCGGATGGGTCGGCCCGGCAGGGCAGAAACCGGCCGGCGGACCGGAACGGACCGGGCTGACGGAGCCAGGGTCGGCCAGCGGGCCGGAACGGACCGAGCAGATGGAACCGGGAGCGGCCAACGGGCCGGAACGGACCGGGCCGACGGAGCCAGGACCGGCCGACAGGCCGGAACGGACCGGGCCGACGGAGCCGGGAGCGGCCAAAAAGCCGGAACGGACCGGGCCGACGGAGCGGAGCCCGGCCAGCGGGCCGGAACGGACCGAGCAGATGGAACCGGGAGCGGCCAACGGGCCGGAACGGACCGGGCAGACGGAGCCGGGACCGGCCGAAAGGCGGGAACGGACCGGGCCGACGGAGCCGGGACCGGCCGAAAGGCGGGAACGGACCGGGCAGACGGAGCCGGGACCGGCCGACAGACTGGAGCAGACCGGGCCGACGGGGCGGAGGGGACCTCTCCTCAGAGCCGGGCGACCGGTCAGGCCGGAAACCGGGCCGGGGCGGAGACGCCCGCCGAAGGCGCGGCGCGGGGGACCGGCCGGGCCGCGGGGGAGAGGGGTTCCCAAAAGGGGAGCCGCGCCCCGGCGGAGGGCGGCGCGGGACCGGAACAGAACGTAGGAACAGCGGCGCGGCCCCAGGGGACGCAAGCGGCGACCTCCGCCGTTCAGACCCCGGAGGGGAGCGCCCGGATGGAGGGCGCGGAGCCCGGAGAAGGGCCCGGCCGGGGCGAGAGTCCCACCGGGACGACTTCCGGGTCCGCCCAGGGCCCGGAGGGGGCCGCTGACGTGGCCCGCCTGGCGGCGGACCGGGCGGCGTTGGCTGTGCCCAGTGGGAGCGCCGCGGAGATGGCCGCCTACGGGGCGGTCGCCGGCGAGGAGTTGGTCTTCCTGGCCGCCGAGGGCCAGGGAGTTCCGGCGGAGGCTGTTCCGATGGCCGGGGACCGAACGGGTCGACGGCCTGACAGGGCAGAAACCGGCCGGCGGACCGGAACGGACCGGGCCGACGGAGCCAGGAGCGGCCGACGGGCTGGAACGGACCGAGCCGACGGAACCGGGAGCGGCCAACGGGCGGGAACGGACCGGGCCGACAGAGCCAGGACCGGCCAGCGGACCGGAACGGAACGAGCCGATGGAGCCGGGACCGGCCGACGGGCCGGAACGGACCGGGCTGACGGAGCCGGGACCGGCCGACGGGCGGGAACGGACCGGGCCGACGGAGCCGGGACTGGCCAAATGGCCGGAACAGACCGGGCCGACGGGGCGGAGGGGACCTCTCCTCAGAGCCGGGCGACCGGTCAGGCCGAGACGGGAAGCCGGGGCGGGACGGAGACGCCCGCCGAAAGTGCGGCGCGGGGGACCGGCCGGGCCGCGGGGGAGAGGGGTTCCCAAAGAGGGAGCCGCACCCCGGCGGAGGGCGACGCGGAGCCGGAACAGAACGAAGCCTTAGAGGTGCGGCCCCAGGGGGCGCAAGCGGCGGCCTCCGCCGTTCAGACCCCGGAGGGGAGCGCCAGGACGGAGCCCGGAGAAAGGTTCGGTCGGGGCGATAGCCCGGACAGGGCGGTTTCTGAGTCGTCCGAGTCGGCCCAGGGCCCGGAGGGAGCCGCCGAGAGGGCCCGCCTGGCGGCGGACCGGGCGGACTTGGCCGTGCCCAGCGGGAGCGCCGGGGAGATGGCCGCCTACGGGGCGGTCGCCGGCGAGGAGCTGGTCTTCCCGACCGCCGAGGGCCAGGGAGCCCCGGCGGCGGAGACTTCTCCGATGGCCGGGGACCGGACGGGTCGACAGACTGGAACGGACCGGGCAGACGGGACCGGTCAAAAGGCCGGAACGGACCGGGCCGCCGAGGCGGCGGCCTCTGAGTCGGCCCAGGGCCGACCCGCGGGGGAGAGGGCTTCTCAAAGAGGGAGCCGCGCCCCGGCGGAGGGCGGCGCGGGACCGGAGCAGGATGCAGGATCAATGGCGCGGACCCAGGGGGCGCAAGCCCCGGAGGGGAGCGCCCGGACGGAGCCCGGAGAAGGGTCTGGTCGGAGCGGCGAGGCCGCGGTCCAGGGCCCGGAGGGGACCGCCGACGTGGCCCGCCTGGCGGCGGACCGGGCGGCCTTGGCCGTGCCCAGCGAGAGGGCCGCGGAGATGGCCGCCTACGGGGCGGTGTCCGGCGCGGAGCTGGTATTCCCGGCCACTGAGGGCCAGGGAGCCCCGGCGGCGGAGATCGTTCCGGCGGCCAGGGCCCGGACCGGCCGACGGTCCCGGACGGCGCGGACCGCCGAGGCGGAGGGGACCTTCCCCCAGAGCCAGGCGGCCGGTCAGGCCGGGGAAAGGACCGGGGCGCGGGGCCCGGCGGAGGCCGGGACCGCTCGGCGCTTCTCCGCCCTGCGGGACATCCGGACGGCGGGGGCGTTCCCCCTGGTGGGCGGCGCGCCGCTGACGGCGGGGCGCGGGCCTCGGCGGGGCGGGCATTCTCGTAATAGTTTCTAGTGTAG
>CANRBW010000224.1 GCA_947628975.1 uncultured Oscillospiraceae bacterium
GGTCCACCGTGTCTGGGTCGGACAGCCGGTCGCGCACATAGGCCTCCAGACAGACGGGCATCCGGCCCCGGTACTTCTTCCCCACCCCCATCGCCCCGTCCTTGACGTAGATACAGGGGTGGAGCTTGAGGAGGTTGGCCCCCAGGGCGGCCACGGTGCTACACCGGCCCCCCTTGCGCAGATACTCCAGGGTGTCCACCACGAAGCTCACGTCCAGTTTCTCCCGGCGGCGCTCCAGCTCGGCCTGGATCTCCGCCGGGGCCATGCCGCCGTCGGCCAGCTCCTTGGCGTCCAGCACCAGGTGGGCGATGCCGGTGGACAGGCTCTTGCTGTCCACAACCCAGACCCGGCCCACCTCCTGGGCGGCGATACAGGCGTTCTGGTAGCAGGAGGACATGGAGGCGCTGATGGTGAAGTGGATCACCGCGTCGTGGTCCCGGAGGGCGTCGGAGAAGACCTGGATGTACTCCTGGACGTTCACCGCCGCGGTGGAGGCCAGCTGGCCGGTGGCGGCGATGCGCTGATAGAGCTGGTCGGGGGTGACGTCCACCCCGTCCCGGTAGGTCTCCTGGCCGCAGGTCACCGCCAGAGGGGTGATCCGCACGCCGAACTCCTCCACCAGCTGGGGGGAGAGGTCGCAGGTGCTGTCGGCTGTGAGTTGGATGTTCATACGCTCGCTTCCTTTCCGTGAGATGGGCCCGTCCCGTCCCGCCGGAGGGCCTGGGCCTGTTGGGCCAGGGCCTGGAGCAGGACGGCTCTTTCGTTGGGCAGCGCGCCGGAGATCACCCGGTCCAGCACCTGGGCCAGGGCCCGGCCCACCGGGGGCCCGGGGGGGACGCCGGCGGCCAGGGCGTCCCGGCCGTTGACCGCCAGGTCCCGGAGGGAGAAACACTGCCCCTGCCGGATGACCTGCCGGGCCAGCTCCTCCAGCGCCCGGCCCTGGGCCAGGCGGTCCCGGACCAGCGCCGGGTCCTTGCCCATGTTGTCGCAGCGCTTCACCGCCAGGAGCTGGAAAAAGGTCTCCTCCCCCAGGCGGGCCAGCCACCGGCGGACCGACCGCTCGGTGGGGAGGATGGGGGCGTCGTGCCGGGCCACCAGGGTCACCACCCGCTCCCGGGTGGCGTTGTCGAAGCGCAGGGCGCGGAGCATCTGGTCGGCCAGCTGGGCGCTGACGGCGGCGTGGCCGTAGAAGTGGTCCACCCCCGCCGGGTCGGTGGAGCGGCAGGCGGGCTTGCCCACGTCGTGGAGCAGGACCGCCAGACAGACCGCCAGGTCCTCCGCCGGGGCGGCCTCCAGGGCGTGGAGGGTGTGCTCCCAGCCGCCGTAGCAGTGCCAGGGATTGCTCTGCTCCAGGGTCACCAGGGGGGCCAGCTGGGGCCAGAAGCGGCACAGCACCTGGGGGAACTCCCGCAGGACCGGTACCCGGCGCGGCCCGCCCAGCAGGCGGCACAGCTCGGCCCGGACCCGCTCCGGGGCCACCCGGTCCAGCATGGGCAGGGTGTCCAGGATGGCGGCGGCGGTGGCGGGGTGGAGGGAGAAGTCCAGACAGGAGGAGAAGCGCAGGGCCCGCAGCAGCCGCAGCCCGTCCTCCCGGAAGCGCCGGCGGGGGTCCCCCACGCAGCGGATGACCCGCCGGGCCAGGTCCGCCCGGCCCCCGAAGGGATCGTGGAGTTCCCCGGCGGGGTCCAGGGCCATGGCGTTGACGGTGAAGTCCCGCCGGGCCAGGTCCTGGGTCAGGTCGGAGACGAAGGAGACCCGGTCGGGCCGCCGCCCGTCGGAGTAGGGCCCGTCGGCGCGGAAGGTGGTGACCTCGTAGGACGCCCCCTCCACCCGGACGGTGACGGTGCCGTGGCGTAGGCCGGTCTCGATGAGCCGGAAGGGGGCCAGGCACGCCTCGGTCTGCCGGGGGAGGGCGGAGGTGCAGATGTCCCAGTCCTGGGGCGTCACCCCCCGGAGGAGGTCCCGGACGCACCCCCCCACCAGATATGCCTCGAACCCCCCGGCGACGAGCCGGGACAGGACCGTCCTGGCCCCCGCCGGGATGGGAGACTCCACCGCCCTCGCCGCCTTTCCTCTCAGACTGTCTGTATTTTACCCCCTTCCGGCCCCTTTGGCAAGAGGCGGCCGCGCCCCGCCCCGGCCGCCGGGAAAATTGCGCCGGGAGCGTTGCATTTTCCGGCGGGGTGTGATACACTACTCCAGATGAGCTTTTCCCGGAAAGGACGACGTCCATGGTCCATGAATTTGACGTGACCCTCCCCGCCCTCACCGGCGACACGCCCCGGCGGGCCTGGGTCTACACCCCTCCCGCGCTGGAGGAGGAGCCGGAGGCCCGTTTCCCGGTGCTCTATATGTTCGACGGCCACAACCTCTTCTTCGACGAGACCGCCACCTATGGCCGCTCCTGGGGGCTGAAGGAGTTTCTGGACCGGGAGGGGACGCCGCTGATCGTGGCGGCGGCGGAGTGCAACCACGGCCGGAACAACGAGCGGCTCAGCGAGTATTCCCCCTTCTCCGCCGAGATGTTCCGGGCCGGGTACATCCGGGGCCGGGGCAAGGCCACCATGGACTGGTATGTGGAGGACTTCAAGCCCTATGTGGACGCCCACTGGCCCACCCGCCCCGAGCGCCGC
>CANRBW010000225.1 GCA_947628975.1 uncultured Oscillospiraceae bacterium
TCGTCCCAGCCGTGCTCGTCGTCGCCGATGAGCAGGCGCTTGGGGTCGGTGGACAGGGTGGTCTTGCCGGTGCCGGAGAGGCCGAAGAAGATGGCGGTGTTCTGGCCCTGCATATCGGTGTTGGCCGAGCAGTGCATGGAGGCGATGCCCTTCAGGGGCAGATAGTAGTTCATCATGGAGAACATGCCCTTCTTCATCTCACCGCCGTACCAGGTGTTGATGATGACCTGCTCCCGGCTGGTGATGTTGAAGACCACGGCGGTCTCGGAGTTCAGGCCCAACTCCTGGTAGTTCTCCACCTTGGCCTTGGAGGCGTTGTAGACCACGAAGTCGGGCTCAAAGGCGGCCAGCTCCTCGGCGGTGGGCTGGATGAACATATTCTTGATGAAGTGGGCCTGCCAGGCCACCTCGACGATGAAGCGCACCGCCATGCGGGTGTCCGCGTTGGCGCCGCAGAAGGCGTCCACCACATAGAGCTTCTTGCCGGACAGCTCCTTGATGGCGATCTCCTTCACCGCCTTCCAAGTGGCCTCGGAGGCGGGGTGGTTGTCGTTTTTGTAGTCGTCAGAGGTCCACCACACCGTGTCCTTGGAGTTGGCGTCCATGACGATGAACTTGTCCTTGGGGGAGCGGCCGGTGTACACGCCGGTCATCACGTTCACCGCGCCCAGCTCGCTGACCTGGCCCTTGTCGTAGCCGGTGAGGGAGGGGTCGGTCTCGTCCCGGAACAGCTCCTCGTAGGAGGGGTTGTGGACGATCTGGGTAGTGCCGGTGATGCCATACTTGGTGAGGTCGAGATTAGCCATAATAGATTCCTCCTTACAAAATAGATACCTGTGTGAACACTCAGCGGAACACCTGGAGCAGGAAGCCCGCGGCGATGGCCGAGCCGATAACGCCGGCCACGTTGGGGCCCATGGCGTGCATCAGCAGGAAGTTGGCGGGGTTGGCCTTCTGGCCCTCCATCTGGGAGACCCGCGCGGCCATGGGCACGGCGGAGACGCCGGCGGAGCCGATGAGGGGGTTGATCTTGCCGCCGGAGAGCACATACATCAGCTTGCCCACCAGCAGGCCGCCCGTGGTGGACAGGGCGAAGGCCACCAGGCCCAGGAAGACGATGGCCAGCGTCTGGAGCGAGAGGAACCGCCCGGCCACCGTGGTGGCGCCCACGGAGATGCCCAAAAACAGGGTGACGATGTTCATCAGGGCGTTCTGGGCGGTGTCGCTGAGGCGGTCGGTGCAGCCGGTCTCCCGCAGAAGATTGCCGAACATCAGACAGCCGATCAGCGGCGCGGTGGAGGGGATGAGCAGGATGACGAAGGTGGCCACCACGATGGGGAAGACGATCTTCTCGGTCTTGGAGACGCTCCTGGCCTGCTCCATCTTCACCTCCCGCTCCTTCTTGGTGGTCAGGGCCCGCATGATGGGGGGCTGGATCAGGGGGATCAGGGCCATATAGGAGTAGGCCGCGATGGCGATGGGGCCCAGCAGACCGGGGGCCAGCAGACCGGTGAGGTAGATGGCCGTGGGGCCGTCCGCGCCGCCGATGATGCCGATACTGGCCGCCTGTCCGCCGGTGAACAGGCCGGACACGATGGCCCCGAAGAAGGCCAGGAACACGCCCAGCTGGGCCGCCGCGCCCAGGATCATGGACGAGGGCCGGGCGATCAGCGGGCCGAAGTCGGTCATGGCGCCCACGCCGATGAAGATCAGGCAGGGGTAGATCCCGGCCTTGACGCCGATATACAGGATGTCCAGCAGACCGCCGTGGTGGATGATGTCGGTGAAGGAGAGCTCTTCGATGATGTCCCCCGCTTCCTCCATCCGCGTCACGGCATAGGAGGCCTTTTCCTCCGTCGTCATGCCATTCACCGTGGCCTCCGCGATGTCGTCCAGTTCCTTGTCGCTCAGCTCCACGCCGCGGAGGGCCGCGTCCTCCTTCGCCTCTTCCTTCACATAGGTGCTGACCAGGTCGTCCAGGTCCGCGCCGGCCAAGGTGTCCGCCAGGACGACCTCGTACTCCTCCACCGTCAGCGCCCGCTCCTTCTCCGTGTCGTAGAGGGCGACGTCGTGGATGACGTCATAGGGGCAGTCGTTGACGTAGGCGTCCCACATCCCCATGTGGTAGAGCCCCGCGCCGGGGATGTTGGTGAGCAGAGTGCCGAAGGCGATGCCCACCAGCAGCAGCGGCTCGAACTTCTTGCGGATGCCCAGGTACAGCAGGACGAAGGCCACCGCGATCATGATGAGGTTTTTCCAGCCTCCGCCCGCCAGGAAGCCGGCGAAGCCGGAGTCCCGGACCAGGCCGGAGAGGGTACCTAAAATATCCATGGGTCGCCCTCCTTACGCCAGCACGACGAGGGGGGAGCCGGTCTCCACGCTGGCGCCCTTCTGCGCCACCACCTGGGCCACAGTGCCGTCCTTGGGGGCCAGGATCTCGTTCTCCATCTTCATGGCCTCCAGCACCACCAGCAGGTCGCCGGCCTTGACGGCGGCGCCCTGGGTCACCTCCACCCGGAGCACGGTGCCGGGCATGGGGGCGGCCACCGTCTCCCCGGCGGCGGTCACCGCCGGGGCCGCGGGAGCGGCGGGGGCGGCCGGCGCGGCGGCCGGAGCCGGAGCGG
>CANRBW010000226.1 GCA_947628975.1 uncultured Oscillospiraceae bacterium
CGGGCTTGCACTCCTCCTCGGTGACGATCCGCCCCTGGCACAGGGCGATGACCTTCTCGCTGGAGGAGACGATGTCCCCCGGCTGGTAGACCGGCTTGATGTACTTCTCCACCAGGTCCAGATAGCTCTCCCCCACCTCCACGAAGTGGGTGGTGATGGCGTGGCGGGCGTAGGTCTTGCCCCCGACCTGGACGGTGACGCTCTTTCCCTTGTTGGCGTAAAATTCCACGGCGAATCTCTCCTTTGTAAAGCCGGCGGCCTGGCGGGCCGCTCTCCCTACTGGATATTATACCCCGCCGGAGGGATTTGTCCAGGGGGAAAAAGCCGGAGATCCGATGAAAAAGGCTTGCGTTTCTGCGGGGGACAACGTATAATGGAAGAACACCGACAGGAAGGGGGCGTGGGACGTGGAAAAGCGCTCGGCCATCGTGTTTCTGCCCAGGGAGGGGAGCGACCCCTCCGTGATGCTGGAGCCGGTCCTGTTCGACCCCGCCGCCCTGTGGCTGTGCGAGGACCTGAAACGCGCCGGAGTGGAGCGGTTTTTGGTGGTGTGTCACCACCGGGACCGGGAGCGGGCCGCGGCCTGCTTCCCGGCGGATACTCCCATCCTCACCGAGGGGAAGGGGCTGGAGGACGAATTTCATCTGTTTTTGGAGACGCCGGGCCGGGTGATCGTGGTCACCGAGCCGGTGTTTTTGCTGGACCGGGGGGTGGAGCGGCTGGCCCAGGGCCGGACCGAGCCCCCCGCCGGGGAGGCCGACGGGGTTTCCGGCCTCTGGGAGCTCACCGACGCCGCCCGGGCCGCCCTGCTGGCCGGGGAGCCCCTGTCCGCCGCGGCCGCCCGGGGGACCCCCTACCGGGGGTCCATGGGCCGGCGGGTGGACCGGGCCGGTCTGGAGGGGACGCTGGGGGCGCTGGCCCGGCGGAGGAGCGTCCGGCGGCTGGCGGCCCAGGGGGTCCGGTTCGTGGACCGGGCCAGCGTCTACATCGGGCCGCGGGTCACCGCCCAGCGGGGGGTCCAGGTGCTGCCCAACGTCATCCTCCGGGGGGAGACCCAGCTGGGCCGCAACTGCGTCATCGGCCCCAACACCGTGCTCCGGGACGTGAGCGTGGGGGAGGGGACCACGGTGAACGCCTCCCAGTGCGGGGAGTGCACCATCGGGGCCTTCAGCACGGTTGGGCCCTTCGCCTACCTCCGCCCCGGCACCGCCGTGGGGGACCATGTGCGGGTGGGGGACTTTGTGGAGCTGAAAAACGCCGCCATCGGCCAGGAGACCAAGATCTCCCACCTGGCCTATCTGGGGGACTGCGACGTGGGCGAGGGCAGCGACATCGGCTGCGGCACGGTGACGGTGAACTTCGACGGGGCCAGGAAATTCCGCACCCGGATCGGGGACGGGGCCTTCATCGGCTGCAACACCAACCTGGTGGCCCCGGTGAGCGTGGGGGACGGGGCCTATGTGGCCGCCGGGTCCACCATCACCAGGGACGTGCCGGGGGACAGCCTGGCCATCGCCAGAGCCCAGCAGACGGTGAAGCACAACTGGGCGAAAAAACGCCGGGGCAAGCAGGGACAGAAAAAGCAGACCGATAAGACGTAAACGGAAGCAGAGGCAAAGCGGGAAAGCCAAAAACGCAGGAGAAGGCAGGGACAAAACGGAAAGGCCCAAAACGTAGGAGAAAGCAGGGATAAAGCGGGAAAGCCGCAAAAAACGTAGGAGAAGGCAGGGACAAAACGGGAACGCCGCCGCGGGACGCCGGGGAACCGGAAAACACAGGAAAGGGATGGGGAAATGATCGCGCACGGGAAGGACATCAAGATTTTTACCGGGAACGCCAACAAGCCTTTGGCCGAGGCCATCTGCAAAAAGCTGGGGGCCAGCCTGGGCAACGCGGAGGTGGGCCGCTTCTCCGACGGGGAGAGCTACGCCTCCATCTACGAGACGGTCCGGGGGTCGGACGTGTTTCTGGTGCAGTCCACCAGCAGCCCGGTGAACGACCATCTGATGGAGCTCCTCATTATGATCGACGCCATGAAGCGGGCCTCCGCCGGGCGGATCACCGCGGTGATCCCCTACTTCGGCTACGCCCGCCAGGACCGGAAGGCCAAGCCCCGGGACCCCATCTCCGCCAAGCTGGTGGCCAACCTCCTCATGCGGGCGGGGGCGGACCGGGTGCTGACCATGGACCTCCACGCCGCCCAGATCCAGGGCTTTTTCGACATTCCGGTGGACAACCTGCTGGGCAACCCAATCTTCGTGGAGTACTACATCGAGAAGTTCGGCCTGGACCACGACGACATCACCGTGGTCTCCCCGGACGTGGGCTCGGTGTCCCGGGCCAGGGCGTTCGCCCAGAAGCTGGGGATGGGCCTGGCCATCGTGGACAAGCGCCGCCCCAAGGCCAACTCCTGCGAGGTGATGAACATCATCGGCGACGTGAAAGGCCAGCGGGTCATCCTCTTTGACGACATGGTGGACACCGCCGGCTCCCTGTGCAACGCCGCCCAGGCCCTGGTGGAGATCGGCGGGGCCACCGAGGTCTACGCCTGCGCCTCCCACGGGGTCCTCTCCGGCCCGGCGGTGGAGCGCATCGAAAAG
>CANRBW010000227.1 GCA_947628975.1 uncultured Oscillospiraceae bacterium
TGGCAGAGGGTGACCGTGGCGCCCTTGGCCATCAGGAGCATGGCCGCGGGCCGGCCCACCACCAGGCTCCGCCCGGCCACCACGGCCCGGGCGCCCTTCAGGGGGACCTGGTAAAAGTCTAAAAGCTCCACCACCGCCTGAGCGGTGCAGGGAGCGAAGCCCTCGCCTGAACCGGTGAACACCCCGGCCAGAGAGCCGTCGGTGATGCCGTCCACGTCCTTGGCGGGGTCCAGGGCCCGGCGGGCCGCCTCGTTGTCCAGAGGCGCGGGCAGGGGCCGCATCATGAGCACCGCGTGGACAGTATCATCCTTGTTAAGGGCCCGGATGGCGTCCATGAGGGCCTCCTGGGTCACGTCGGAGGGCAGGACCACGTTCTTCACCGCCACGCCCGCGGCGGCGCAGCGCTTCATGGCGCCTTTTTCATAGCTGAGATCGTCCGGCCGCTCGCCCACCCGCAAAATAGCCAGGGTGGGCGTCACGCCCCTGGCTGCCAGGGCCGCCGCACGGGCCGCCGTGTCCGCCGCCAGAGCCTCCGCCACCGGCGCGCCCTTCAAAATCTCTGCCATCACGCATACCTCCCGTAAATGTCCTCAAATACCTTGCCGGCCCGGGGACCGTACTCCGCCAGGAGCCGGTCCAGCTCGCCGTTCATTTCATCGGCATAGGCCCGGTCCGTCATGGACTTGGTGTTCACCTTTACGTTCACCGCCGCGGCGTAGAGAGCGCCTTTGCACAGCGCCGCGCCGGCGGCCGCGTCGGATACGGCCAGGACGCTGCCCATGGCGGCGAAGCCCTCCATGAGCTCGATGGCCTCACAGACCAGCCGGGCCATCTCCATGGGCGGCTGGGCGGCGAGGAGGGTACAGCGCTCCAGCTCCTCCTCCCGGCCGGTGACGTACTTGGGGATGGCGTAGGCCCGGCTCAGGGGCAGGAACGCCTCTGCGTCCCCGTCGATGAGGGCCAGGAGCTTTTTGGAAAGGTCCTTGGCCTTCGCCGTCAGGTCCGCCATCTGCTCCTCTACGGCGGCGTACTTGGGCTTGCCCAGGGTGAGCTCGCCCACCATGGCGCCCAGGGCCGCGCCCAGAGCCCCCGCCAGGGCCGCCGCGCCGCCGCCCCCGGGGATGGGCGCCTTGGAGCCCAGGACCTCCGTGAACTGGGCCAGCGTCATATCGCTCATCAATGCCATGTTTTATCCTCCTCTATGAGACGGCGCAGATGGCCGATGTAGTAAAGGGAACCAAAGGCGCATATTGGCCCGCCATAGGCCCGGCATTTCTCCAGCGCCTGGTCAAGGGTGTCCGCCGTCTCGGCGGGGACGGTCTTAATGGCCGCCGCCAGCTCCGATGCCGGCAGGGCCCGCGGCCCTTCCGGGGCGATGCATATGAACCGCGCCGCCAGGGGTTCCATGAGGCGCAGCATCTCCCGCCAGGGCTTGTCCGCCATAACGCCCATGACCATGGTGAAACGCGTGTCCGGGAAGTACTCCCTCAGACCCGCCGCCAACGCCGCCGCTCCGTGGCCGTTGTGGGCCCCGTCCAGGATGAAGGGGGGATCCAGCCCTATGAGCTCGAACCGGCAGGGCCATTGGGCGGTGGCCAGCCCTGCCCGGATGGCGGCCTCATCCAGCCCCAGCGCCCGGCCCGCCTCTATGGCGGCGCAGGCGTTCTCCGCCTGGTGATGACCAAGCAGGGACAGGACCATATCCTCCAGCCCAGCATAGCTGATCCGCTGTCCGGCGGGGGATCGGGACAGGATAGACAGTTTAGTTATGTCAACTTCATGTAAAGGCGCGCCCACTGCCTTGGCCCGATCCCGGAGCACCTGCAGGGCCTCATCGGGCTGGGCGGCGGCGACGGCGGGGCAGCCGGGCTTGAGGATGCCCGCCTTCTCCCCGGCGATGGCGGCCAGAGTATTGCCCAGCACCGCCGTGTGGTCCAGGCCGATGGGCATGATAACCGATAAAGCGGGCGTTTCGATGACATTCGTGGCATCCAGCCGGCCGCCCAGGCCGGTCTCCAACACCACGTAATCGCATCGCTGCTCCGCGAAATATAAAAACGCCGCGGCGGTCATCTTCTCAAAATAGGAGGGCTCGTCCAGCCCCCCGCAGGCGGCCTTGACCCGCTCCGTGATACGGGCAAAGTCATGAATAGTTATGTTAACTCCACACACCCGCATCCGCTCCCAGGGACCGGTCAGGTCCGGGGAGGTATAGAGCCCCGTGTGGAATCCCGCTGCCCGAAGCATGGCGCTGACCATGGCGGCGCAGGAGCCCTTGCCGTTGGTGCCGGCGATGTGCACGCACCGAAGGCTTTTCTGGGGGTCCCCCAGCCGGGCGCAGAGCGCCTCCATCACGGCGAGACCCGGCTCGTGAGTGTACTTGGGCGTGTCGCTATAGAATTGGAGAAAATCTTCGTCCATGGGCACAGTATAGCACACTTCTCCGCTCGGGGAAAAGCCCCTCAAAGCCGGATTGACTTTTTTGGCGAACTGGACTAAAGTAACGGGCGGAGGGATGTACATGCACGACGAATTGACGGCGGTGGATATCCGCAAGATGCAGGAGGAGATCGACTACCGGGAGACGGAGCTGCGC
>CANRBW010000228.1 GCA_947628975.1 uncultured Oscillospiraceae bacterium
GTGAGGCGCTCCACCGCGGTGTAGCTCCCGGCGGAGGCGGCCTTGTAGTACAGGGTGTACCACTGGGCGTCGTACTTGCAGTCCCAGGAGGCCCGCAGGGACTGGACCTCCGGGGTGAGGGTGAGGGACTGGGGCGCGGGGGGCTTGCGGGTGCAGGTGACGGTGTGGGAGTAGGGCTCGGACCAGTCGCTGCGCCAGTCCCCGTTCACCGAGCGGACCCGGATGGCGTAGGTCTCAAAGGACTTCACCGTGCCGTTGAAGGAGTCCCCCTGGAAGGTGTAGGTGGTGGCCGCGGTGGTGGCGGTCTTGCTGTATCCGGGGCCGTCCACGCTGACCTCGTACCCGGTCACGTTGGGCTGGGCGTTCCAGGTGACGGTGAGGTCTTTGTACCCCAGGCCGTCGCTCTCGGTGTTGGAGACCGTCCGCACCGTGGGGATGGCCAGGTCGGGCTCCGGGATGCGCTCGGAGAAGTCGCTGAGGAATTCCACCTTGGCGATCTGGGCCAGGTTGCCCTGGTCGGCGGTCTTGGTGACCCGGATGGTCACCTTCTTCACCGCCACCCGCTGGCCCAGGTCGATGACGATGGAGCCGTCCCGCTCCACGGTGACCCCCTTGGCCCCCGCGGCGGCGGCCAGCTGGGCGATCTGGGCGGTCTGGGGCTGGTCGGCCCCGATGGGGGCCTGGATGGTCACGCTCCGGCCGTCCCGGTCCACCCCCTCCACCGTCACCGTGCCGGCGGCGATGGTACTGCGGGAGTCGGCGGGGGCGGCGATGTAGACCGCCTCCGCCTGGATGGGGGCGGCGGCGGCCTGGGCCTTGGCCTCCTCACTGCCCTCCTGGGCGGTGAGGGTCAGGCTGGTGGGCAGGGAGAGCTCCACCGGGTCCGCCTCGCTGATGACCGCGCCGGAGGCGGGGGCCAGGTCCACCACCGTGTTCTCCTTGCGCTGGTCCAGCAGGTCGCTCAGGGCGGCGCCGGTGGCGTTGGTGCCCTGGCCGGCCTCCGGGCTCACCGCGGCGGAGAGCACCTTGGACGACACGGTGTGGACCGGCGTGGCGGTCTGGACCGCCCCGGCGTTCCGCACCGCCACCGCCAGGTCGGCCAGGTCCACCGTGCCGCTGCCGTCCAGGTCACAGACCGCGTCGGCGCTGTCCATGGCCGCCGTCACCGCGTCGGCGTCGGCGTCGTCGATGGCGCCGTCGGCGTTCACGTCCCCCGCGGGGAAGACGCCGAACAGCCCCTGCTCCGGGGTCCGGCCCTGGTTCACCGCGGTGTAGTTATACACGCTCAGCTGGATGCACCGGCCGTCAAAGGTCAGCTCCTGCCGGTAGGGCAGGTAGCCCGGCGCGGTGAGGTTCAGGGTGTAGCTCCCGTCCGGGATGTCGGAGAGGTGCAGGGCGCACTCGCCCTGGCCCTGGACGGCCTGGATGGTCTCGGTCCGGCTGCCCTCCTCGCTCTGTCCGGTGAGCTGGACGGCGAACTGGGTCGCCGCCACCGCGCCCTCCCGGTGGATGGCCAGCCGCAGCTCGCCGTCCGTCCCGGCCTGTCCCGGCGCGGCCGCGGCCCAGCCGGGGCACAGCCCCAGCAGCAGACAGCCGGTCAGGATCCCGCTCAGCACTCTTTTTCTCATACCTTTTCCCCTTCCTGGTGTTTTTGTGTGGAATTTCCCCTGTTCTGTCAAACTTGTCACCCTATTATACCTGAGGACCCCCCTGGGACGCAATCCTTTTTCCCTCTCTTTTTTTCCCGAAAAGAGGGGGAAGAAAAGGGCTTGAAATTTCCGGCGGGATGTGTTATGATAGGAAAGCGCCTGAAGGGCGGCGCCGTTGACGCAGGTGTAGTTCAATGGCAGAATGTCAGCTTCCCAAGCTGAACACGGGGGTTCGATTCCCCTCACCTGCTCCAAAAAACACAGGAGGACCTTGCATCGCAAGGTCCTCTGGTGTTTTTGTGCGGGTCTGTACTACGTCCGTGCGGGTACAAGCGTTGTGGAGTCTAGCCGCGCCCGCTTTGTTTCGGGGTTTTTTGCGGGTTTCTTCTTAGTTTGTACGGCGGTCAGCGCACGGTCAGCGCGCCGTTTTCCGCCTCCAGGTGGAGGACCTGGCCGGGGGCCACGTCTCCGGCCAGGATGGCACGGGAGAGCAGGGTCTCCACGTTGTGCTGGAGGTAGCGCCGCAGGGGCCGGGCCCCGTAGTGGGGGTCGTAGGCGGCCTCCAGGATGGCGGCCTTGGCGGCGTCGGACGCCTCCAGGCGCAGCTCCTTGTCCGCCAGGCGCTGGTTGAGCTGGTCCAGCATCAGCTCGATGATCCGGGTGATGTTCTCCCGGCTCAGGGGCTTGAAGCAGACGATCTCGTCCAGCCGGTTCAAAAACTCCGGCCGGAAGGAGCGCTTCAGCAGCTGGTCCACCGCGTCCCTGGCCTCCGGGGTGATGTTCCCCTCCCCGTCCATGCCGTCCAGCAGGGCCTGGCTGCCCAGGTTGGAGGTGAGGATGAGCACCGTGTTCTTGAAGTCCACCGTCCGGCCCTGGGAGTCGGTGACCCGGCCGTCGTCCAAAATCTGCAACAGGACGTTGAACACGTCGGGGTGGGCCTTCTC
>CANRBW010000229.1 GCA_947628975.1 uncultured Oscillospiraceae bacterium
CCCGCCAGGCCGACGCCATGCTGGCCGCCGGGGCGGACGTGATCACCCTGGGCAACCACACCTGGAACCGGCTCCAGATCGCCAAATACCTGGACAGCCACCCCGCTGTCCTCCGCCCCGCCAACTACTCCCCCCGTGTCCCCGGCCGGGGCTTCGGCGTGTTCGAGGGTCCCGGCGGCGTCCGGGTGGGGGTACTGCTCCTGGTGGGCCGCACCGCCATGGACCCCAACGTGGACAACCCCTTCCTCATCGCCCAGCGCCTGCTCCGGGACGCGGACTGCGACCTGGCGGTGGTGGACTTCCACGCCGAGGCCACCAGCGAGAAGGGGGCCATGGGCTGGTATCTGGACGGCAAGGCGGCCGCCGTCTGGGGCACCCACACCCACGTCCCCACCGCCGACCTCCAGATCCTCCCCGGCGGGACCGGCTTCGTCACCGACCTTGGCATGACCGGCCCCGCCCGCTCGGTGCTGGGCATCAAGCCGGAGCTGGCCCTGAACCGCTTCCTGGGCGGTCTCCCCGCCCGGTACGAGAGCGCCGAGGGCCCCCGGAAGCTGGAGGGGGTGCTCTTCACCCTGGACGCCGCCACCGGCCGGTGCGTCGGCCTGGAGCGGCTGGACATCTTCGAGTGACAAGGAGGCCCGGCCCATGCTCACCCTTCTCCACGCCGCCGATCTCCACCTGGACTCCCCGTTCCGCTCCCTGCCCCCGGAGGAGGCCCGCCGGAGGCGGCAGGACCAGCGGGAGGGGCTGGAGGCGCTGGTCGGTCTGGCCCTGGAACACCGGGTGGACCTGGTGGTCCTGCCCGGCGACCTGTTCGACTCCCAGCAGGTCTACCCCGAGACCCTGGAGGCCCTGCGCCGGGCCCTGGGGCGGCTGCCCTGCCCGGTGGTCATCGCCCCCGGCAACCACGACTACTACGGCCCCCGCTCCCCCTACGCCGCCGGCCCCTGGCCGGACAACGTCTTCCTCTTCCGGGAGGAGGGGCTGACCGCCCTCCCCTTCCCGGCCCTGGGGCTGACCGTCTACGGCTGCGCCTTCACCGGCCCCTTCCGGGAGGAGGACCCGCTCGCCGGCTTCACCGCCCCCCGGGACGGGGGGACCGCCATCGCCGTCCTCCACGGGGAGGTGGCCCCCCGCGGGCGCTACGCCCCCATCGCCCCGGACGCCCTGGCCCACAGCGGCCTGGCCTATGTGGCCCTGGGCCACGTCCACGCCGCCGGAGGCGACCCCCAGGCCCCCGTCCCCTGGGCCTGTCCCGGTTGTCCCTGGGGCCGGGGCTTTGACGAGCTGGGGGAAAAAGGGGTCCTGCTGGTCCGGCTGGAGGAGGGCCGGGCCCGCTGGGAGTTCCTCCCCCTGCCCGGCCCCCGGTATCTCTCCCTGCGCCTCCCCGCCGGGGAGGACCCCGCCGCCGCCCTGGCCCAGGCCCTGGACGGCCACGGGGAGGACTACGTCCGCCTGACCTTCACCGGCGAGAGCGCCCCCCTGGACCTGTCCGCCCTCCGGGCGGCGGGGGAGGGCCGCTGTCGGGTCCTCCAGCTCCGGGACGAGACCCTGCCCCCCCTGGACCTGTGGGCCAGGGCGGAGGAGGAGACCCTGACCGGCTGTTTCCTCCGGGAACTGCGCCGCCGCCTGGACGGGGCGGAGGAGGCGGACCGCCCCCGGCTCCGGCGGGCCCTGCGCCTGGGCCTGGCCGCGCTGGAAGGAAGGGAGGCGCCCCTATGATCCTCCGCTCGATGACCGCCACCTTCGGCGGCCTGGACCGCGCCACGCTGACCCTGGGGGAGGGGTTGAACCTGCTGGAACTGCCCAACGAGGCGGGTAAGTCCACCTGGTGCGCCTTCCTGCGGGCCATGTTCTACGGCCTGGAGAGCCGCAAGGGGGGCGCTCTGTCCGAGCGCAACCGCTACCTCCCCTGGTCCGGGGCGGCCATGTCCGGCAGCCTGGACCTGCTCTGGCAGGGCCGGGAGGTCACCCTGCGCCGCTTCCCCAAGGGCAGCGACCCCTTCGGCGGCTTCCAGGCGGTCTACACCGGCACCGAGGAGCCGGTCCCCGGCCTCACCGCCCAGAACGTGGGGGAGCGGGTCCTGGGGGTCACCAAGGAGGTCTTCCAGCGCACCTGCTTCCTCCCCCAGGGCGGGCTGTGGGTGGACGCCTCCGGCGATCTGGAGCGCCGGGTGGCCGCCCTGGCCTCCTCCGGGGAGGAGGACGTCTCCTACTCCGACGCCGAGGGCCGCCTGCGGGACTGGCGCAACCGGCTCCAGTCCAACCGGGCGGTGGGGGCCCTGCCCCGTCTGCGGGAGCGGCGGGCCCAGCTCCAAGAACGCCGCCGGGAGCTCCTGGAGGCCCGCGGCCGGGCCCTCCGGGCCCAGGAGGAGCTGGAGGCGCGGAGCGCCGAGCTGGCCCAGGCGGAGGCCGACCTGGCCCTCCACGCCCGGTGGGAGGAACTGCTTCAGCTGGCCCGCCGCCGCCAGAGCTATGAGGACGCCGCCCGGCGGCTGGCCCGGGCCGAGGAGGCCCTGGACCGGGCCCGGGCCGACGCCCAGACCGCCCAGGCCGCCCTGCCCGCGGCCGCCTCGCCCCTCCCC
>CANRBW010000230.1 GCA_947628975.1 uncultured Oscillospiraceae bacterium
GCCGCCCACGTTCTCATAGCTCACCGAGTAGATCCCCGAGCCCACCCCCTCGATGACGGTGGAGACCTCGTAGTTGTCCTGGCTGTCCTGGCAGAAGATGTAGATCTTCAGGGGCTTTTCGTCGCTGGGCACCCGGAAGAAGGCCACGGCGGACTCCAGCTGGCCGTCCGCGTCCAGGTCCTGGAGCTGAACGGTCTGGGTGTTGTTCCCCGCGGAGGGGGCGATGGACTCCCCGCCGATGGCGGCGCGCACCTCGCTGAGGCGGGCGCTGAGGTTCTGGTAGTCCGGGGGCGGCTCAGGCAGGGCGAACATCTCCCCGGTGACGCCGCCGGTACAGCCCGGAAGCCCCAGGGCCAGCGCCGCCGCAAGGACCAGGGCCACAAGCCCCGCGGATCTTTTCACGTCCTTCCCCTCCCCTTCCCCGGTGAAAGATAAGGCCATTATACCAGTTTCGGGAGAAAAAAACAAGGGCAAGCCCCCGGCTTGCCCCTGTTTTTGTTTTTCCCTGTCCTCCCCCGGACCCGGTCACCCGGCCAGGTACGCCTTGAGCAGCACCTGCAACAGCTCGTCCCGGTCCAGCTTGCGGATGAGGGCGCGGGCGTTTTTGTAGTTGGTGACGTAGGTGGGGTCCTCGGAGAGGATGTAGCCCACGATCTGGTTGATGGGGTTGTAGCCCTTCTCCTGGAGGGCGTCGTACACGGTGGTCAGGATCTGCCGGATCTCCTCTCCCCGGTCCTGGTTGATGGTGAACTTCCGGGTAAAGCTCAGGTCCTCCTCCCTCATGGGGCCACACCTCCCTGCAAAAAACTAGTCCTATTGTACCCCATTTTTCCCCGCTTGTAAAGAGCGGAGAAGGTAAAATTTCCGTTAACGGAGCACCGCCCCCAGCTCCTTTTCCAGGGCAGCGAGGATGCTCCGCACGTCCTCGTCGGCCTCCTCGCTGGTGAGGCTGCGGTCCTCGGCCCGGAGGGTCAGGTTGAAGGCCACCGACTTCTTCCCCTCCGGGATGGGCGCGCCGGTGTAGATGTCAAAGAGGGTCACGTCCTTGAGCAGTCCCCTGGCCCCCTTGGCGATGCACGCCTCCAACTGGCCCACGGAGACCGCCTTGTCGCACACCACGGCGATGTCTCGCGTGACGCTGGGGAACCGGGGCAGCGGGGCGTAGACCGGGTCGCTCCCCTGGGCGGCCATGAGGTCGGCCAGGGACAGCTCGGCGCAGAACAGCTCCTGGTCCACGCCGTAGTTGCCGCACACCAGGGGGTGGATCTGCCCCACCACGCCCAGCCGCCGCTCCCCGGCCCACACCGCGGCGCACCGGCCGGGGTGGTAGGAGGGGTCGTCCCCCACGGGGGTGAAGCGGGTGTCCGGACAGCGCAGGGTCTTCAGCAGGGTCTCCACCGCCCCCTTCAGGGCGAAGAAGTCCATCCCCCCGCCGTAGGCGCCCAGGGTGAGGACCTTCCGCTCCAGGGCCAGGCCGTCCGGCCCGCCGGGGGCGTAGGTCCGCCCCACCTCGTAGAGGCGCGCCCCCCCGTTGCGGTAGTTGTAGTTCCGGGTCAGGATCTCCAGCATGGAGGGCAGGGTGGTGGTGCGCATGATGGAGGTGTCCTCCCCCAGGGGGTTGAGGATGCGGAAGGACTGGCGGCGGGGGTCGTCCGGGCTCCAGCGGATCTTGTCATAATAGGTGGGGCTGATGAAGGAGTAGGTGATGATCTCGTCAAAGCCCATGGCCCGCGCGGCCTGGCCCAGCCGCCGCTCCAGCGTCTCCTCCGCCGAGTACCCCCCCACGGTGGTCTGGCCCCGCATGAGGGTGGTGGGGATGTTGTTGTAGCCGTGGAACCGGGCCACCTCCTCGGCCAGGTCCGCCATCCGCTTCACATCCCCCCGCCAGGAGGGCACCGTCACCCGGTCCGGGTCCTCCTCCACGGTGAAGTCCAGCTTGCGGAAGATGGCCAGCATCTCCTCCCGGGAGATCTGGGTGCCCAGCAGGGCGTTGATCTTGTCCGGCTCCACCGGCAGCTGGGTGGGCTGAGGGACGTAGTTGAGGATGTCGATGACCCCGTCCACCACCTCGCCGGCCTCCAGCAGCTCCACCAGCTCGCAGGCCCGGTCCACCGCGGGGAGGGTGTTCATCACGTCCAGCCCCTTTTCGAACTTGGCGCTGGCCTCGGTCCGCATCCCCAGGGACAGGGCCCCCTTGCGGATGCAGGTGCCGTCGAAGTTGGCGGACTCGAAGACCACGTCGGCGGTGTCGGCGACGATCTCGCTGTTGAGGCCGCCCATGATCCCCGCCAGGCCCACCGCCCGGGTGTCGTCGGCGATGACCAGGTGGTTGGCGGTGAGGACGTGCTCCTTGCCGTCCAGGGTGGTGAGCCGCTCCCCCTCCTGGGCGGTGCGGACGACGATCCGGCCGCCCTTGACGTAGCGGTAGTCGAAGGCGTGCATGGGCTGGCCGTACTCCAGCATGACGTAGTTGGTGATGTCCACGATGTTGTTGATGGGCCGGACCCCCATGGCCCGCAGCCGCTCCCGCATCCACTTGGGGGACGGGGCGATACGCACGTTGCGGACCATCCGGGCG
>CANRBW010000231.1 GCA_947628975.1 uncultured Oscillospiraceae bacterium
GTGATGGCCACATACTCGCACCCCGCCCCACACCCCCGCAGGCGCTTGATGACGCAGGGGCCCTGGGCCAGGTCCACGTTGAAGTGGAAGAAGTTCACCTCCGGCCGCTCCCGGAGGGCGGCGGCCAGCTTTTCATACTCCGCCTCGATGGCGGCCACGTCCTCCTCCCGGAGGGCCCAGGGCTTGTCCGCCTCCGAGACCACCGGCTCCACCGACAGGTGCTTGAAGCCCAGGTCGGCGAAGTGAAGCACGTCGGCGGCGAAGTCCAGGTTCTCCCTGGTGAAGGTGCCCCGGATGTAGTAGTCCTTGGTCCCCCGCCCCGCCACCAGTTTTTGGAACTTGGGGACAATCACGTCATAGCTCCCCTGGCCGTTGACGGTGGGGCGCATCCGGTCGTTCACCTCCCGGCGGCCGTCCAGGGAGAGGACCACGTTGGACATCTCCCGGTTCAGATAGTCGATGGTCTCGTCGTCCAGCAACACGCCGTTGGTGGTGAGGGTGAAGCGGAAGTTTTTGTCGTGGGCCTTTTCGACGCTCCGGGCGTACTCCACCGTCCGTTTTACCGTGTCAAGGGCCATCAGCGGCTCCCCGCCGAAGAAGTCCACCTCCAGGTTCCGGCGCTTGCCCGACTTCTCCACCACGAAGTCGATGGCCCGCCGGGCGGTCTCGAAGGGCATGGTCATCCGCTTGCCGGTGCCGAAGTCCCCGGTGGAGGCGAAGCAGTAGCGGCAGCGGAGGTTGCAGTCGTGGGAGACGTGGAGGCACAGGGCCTTGATGGGGGGCTCCTCCCCCAGATAGGCCATGGCCTGGGGGTCGATGTAGTCGTCCTGGGTAAAGAGGAGGCCCTGGTCGTGGAGGGCCTTCAGCTCGTCCCAGGCGGGGCCGGCGTCCTCCGGCCGGCGGGTGAAGTCGGGGCTCTGGCCCTGGGTGGCGATCAGGGCGTTGAGGGCGTCGTAGGCGGTCCGGTCCAGCACATGGACCGCGCCGCTGTTCACGTCCACCGCCACATGGACGCCCAGCGCTTCAAAGGTGTGTACCATAGATCTGAATTCCTTTCTCCCGGCGGGTATAGAAATGGGGTGGGCGTCGGCCCACCCCACAGGTCATCCCGTCTCTCAGCGGTTTTCCTCGTTCTCACACTTCTGGTTGGCCACGGTGCAGGAGGTCTTGCAGGCGGACTGGCAAGACGTCTGGCATTCGCCGCAGCCACCGTGGGCGGCGCTCTTCTTCAGGGTGGCGCCGTTCAAGGTGCGGATATGCTCCATCGGTTTTCCCTCCCCGTTTTTCTGTGTTGGAGAAATTATAGCACAGCCGGTGGGAAATTTCAATCACTTTCGTCTTTTTTTCTTGGGCCGCGCCCCCAGCAGTCCGGCCAGGGCCCCGCCGCACAGGCATCCGCACCCCAGGGGAAGTCCCCCCTCCTCCAGGGCCACCGTCTTGTAGAGCAGCAGTCCCACCGTCAGGAGGATCAGAAACAGGACCAACCCCGTCAGCACGCCCACGATCAGGCTGCGGCCCTTGCACCGGCTCACCGCCGCGGAGCCGCCGATGAGGCTGCCCAGCACGCAGGCGCACACCGACATCACCCCCGTGTGGTCCCGGCTCAGAGCCCCGCGGGAGATGAGCAGGGCGCACACAAAGAGGATCAGAAAGCTCACCACTCCGGCGATGAGGGCGCCGATCAGGATCTGGGTCATGGCCCGCAGATACCAGGTCCCCTGTTCCTCGTCCGCTTTTCCCATAAAAAAGCCCTCCCTTCAGGTCCTTGGCAAAAGACTATGAAGGGAGGGACGAGGTTATGCCCGCCGGGGGATCATTTTCCGTCCTCGCTCACCTGGGTGCCCTTGGTGGAGACGGCCCACTTGGTGAACTCGATCCGGACCCGGTCCGCCCCGGTCTCGATGACGATGGTGTTCTCCTTCACCGCGCAGATGGTGCCCACGATGCCGCCGATGGTGGTGATCTCGTCCCCCACCGCCAGGCCGGCGCGCATCTCCGCGGCCTGCTTTTTGCGCTTGTTCTCCGGACGGATGAGCATGAAGTACATCAGCGCCAGCATGGCGACCATGATGATGATCATAGAAAAGTCCATTTCGTTTTCCCTCCTGTGTGTTGGCACGCCCGCCCTCGCGATAGCGGCTCTTTTATTATAGCGGCTCTTCCGCTTTTTGGCAAGAGATTTTTTCCTCCTCCCACCGGGCGTCCAGCCGGGCGGCGTATCTCTCCCGGAACCGGTCGAACTCCCCCCGGTCCAGGGCCTGGCGGATTCGGGCCATGAGGGTGTTGTAAAAGTAGAGGTTGTGCTGGACCGCCAGGCGCATGGCCAGCATCTCCCCGGCGATCAGCAGGTGGCGCAGATAGGCCCGGGAAAAGCTCCGGCAGGTGGGGCAGTCGCAGTCGGGGTCGATGGGCCGGGGGTCGGTCTTGTACTTCTCGTTTTTGAGGTTCAGGGTGCCCGACCAGGTGAAGAGCTTGCCGTGGCGGGCGTTCCGGGCGGGCATGACGCAGTCGAAGAAGTCCACCCCCCGCCAGACGCCCTCGATGATGTTGCTGGGGGTG
>CANRBW010000232.1 GCA_947628975.1 uncultured Oscillospiraceae bacterium
TGTTGTTCCGGGAGCCCAGGGCGGGGGAGCACATCCTGCCCCTGGCGGCCGGGGTGGTTTTGAGCTGTTATCAGTCGGTGCTGGCCAGCGCCCTCAACGGCCTGGGCCTGCAAAAAGCCGCCGCCCGGAATATGCTCCTGAGCGACGGCGTACAGCTGGCCTTCACCTGGCTGTTGGTGGGGGATCCCCGGATCGGGATAGGGGGGTATGTCACCGGGCTGTGGGTCAGCTCCCTGGCGGGGGCCCTGCTCAACTGGCGGGACCTCCGGGCCGCCACCGGCGTCCGGGCGGACGCCTTCCGGGTCCTGGTGGCGCCGGGGCTGGGGTCCCTGCTGGCGGGGCTGTGCGGGCGGCTGCTGTACCGCCGGCTGTTGGACGGGGGGCTGGCGCTGCCCTGGGCGTGTCTGGCGGTGGCGGGGTTCGGCACGGCGCTGTACCTGTGCGCCCTCCAGGCCCAGGGGGTGGGCCGGGGGCTATTCGCCGTGGGCGAGACGGCCCAGTAGCGGCTCAAAGTCCGCCCCCTCCAGGGGGTCGCCCCCCCGGTCCACCGTGGCGCGGGTGGCCAGGGAGACGAAGTCCACCGCGTCCCGGACCGCCCGGTCCAGGGGGTGGCCCGCCAGCAGACGGCCCAGGGTCACCGAGGCGAAGAGGTCCCCGGTGCCGGAGAACCGGCCGTGGGCCAGGGGGGCCTGGGCGGTGTGGACCTGGCCGGTCTCCCGGTCCAGACAGGCCGCGCCCAGGGACTCGGGGGCCAGGGAGAGGCCGGTGAGCACCACCGACCGCCTCCCGTCCAGACTCAGCCGCCGGAGCCACTGCTCCACCTTGCGGGGGCCGGGGGCGGGGTCGTAGGGCTCGCCCAGCAGGATGGCCGCCTCGGTGAGGTTGGGGGTGATGACGTCGGCCAGCTCCGCCAGCTCGGCCATCCGGGCGCAGAGCTGGGGGGTGTAGGTCCGGTAGGGGTGGCCGTTGTCCCCCATCACCGGGTCCACCATGGCCAGGAAGCCGGGCCGCCGGAGCCGGCGCAGGCAGTCGGTGAGAATGTCCATCTGGGCCGGGGAGCCCAGGAAGCCGCTGTAAAAGCCGTCGAACCGCGCCCCCAGGGCCTGCCAGTGCTCCAGCACGGCGGACATCTCCCGGGTCAGGTCCAGAAAGACCTCCTTCCCCGTGGGGGGAAAGGCGGTGTGGGCGGAGAGATAGGCGGTGAGCAGGGGATAGGCCCGCACGCCCATGGCCGCCAGCGTGGGCAGGACCACGGTGACGGAGCAACGGCCGAAGCCGGAGAGATCGTGCGCGGCGATGACGTGTTTCATAGCGAGAGCCTCCAATCCTGTCCCCCCATTATGCGCCATCTCATTGACTTTTGCAAGAGAGACTGATAAAATGTTCCCGCCGCTATCCCGGTCCTTCCGGCGCGCGGACGAATACGCGGGTATGATGGAATTGGCAGACATGCGAGATTTAGGTTCTCGTGGAGCGATCCGTTGGGGTTCGAGTCCCCATACCCGCACCAGCGCGTCCGTTCCGGCGCCGCCGCGCGGGCCGGGGCGGACAACTTTTTGACACGGGGGTGGCCCCCATGGGCCGAGAGATACAGGGCGCGCCGGACCGGATCCTGGTCCGGGGCGGCCGGGTACACAACCTGAAGAACATCGACGTGGACATCCCCCTGGGCAAGATCGTGGGGATCGCGGGGGTCTCCGGCTCCGGCAAATCCTCCCTGGCCCTGGGGATCCTGTACGCGGAGGGCTCCCGGCGGTATCTGGAGTCCCTGTCCACCTATACCCGCCGGAGGATGACCCAGGCGGAGAAGGCCCAGGTGGACGAGGTGCTCTACGTCCCGGCGGCCCTGGCCCTGCGCCAGCGGCCCGGCGTCCCCGGTATCCGCAGTACCTTCGGGACGGGGACGGAGCTCTTGAACAGTCTGCGGCTGATGTACTCCCGGCTGGCCGAGCACCGCTGCCCCAACGGGCACTACGCCGCCCCCTCCCTGAACGTGGCGGCGGGGCTGCCCCTGACGTGCCCGGTCTGCGGGGAGCGGTTTTTCGCCCCGGGGGCGGAGGAGCTGGCCTTCAACAGCCAGGGCGCGTGCGAGACCTGCGACGGGACCGGCGTCGTCCGCACCGTGGACGAGAGCACCCTGGTCCCCGACGAGTCCCTGTCCATCGACCAGGGGGCGGTGGCGCCGTGGCAGACGCTGATGTGGTCGCTGATGAAGGACATCGCCAGGGAGATGGGGGTCCGCACCGACGTGCCCTTCCGGGAGCTGACCCAGCGGGAGCGGGAGATCGTGTTCCACGGCCCCGCCGTCAAGAAGAACATCATCTATCAGAACAAGACCAGCGGGGCCGCGGGGGATATGGACTTCACCTACTTCAACGCCACCTACACCGTGGAGAACGCCCTGGCCAAGGTGAAGGACGAAAAGGGCATGAAGCGGGTGGAGAAGTTTTTGCGCCAGGACGTGTGCCCCGACTGCGGCGGCACCCGGCTCAGCGACGGGGCCAGAGCGCCCCGTCTGCGGGGGATCTCCCTGGCGGAGGCCTGCGCCATGA
>CANRBW010000233.1 GCA_947628975.1 uncultured Oscillospiraceae bacterium
GGGGGTGTAGTTCATCACCCCCACCCCGGCAAACAGGCACTGGGAGGCGAAGTTGGTGCAGTCGCCGCCCAGGGTCTCGTAGTCGTAGTAGGCCGGGTTGCGGCCATAGGCCCAGCGGTGGGCGTAGGCCACCACCCTGGCCCGGTCATATGGAATGGGCGGTGTGGTTTCACGGGGCATGGCGCTTCCCCCCTTTCCGCCCAGCCTATGCTGAATTGAACAAAAATGTGTCTCTGACCCCTTGCATTCATTGGGCATAAATGGTACAATACTTTTGATTTCATATGAAAAGGAGTTGTTTCCCATGGCTCTTGTCACGTCCACGGAAATGTTCAAGAAGGCCTACTCCGGCGGCTACGCCATCGGCGCCTTCAACGTCAACAACATGGAGATCGTCCAGGGCATCACCGAGGCCTGCAAGGAGGAGCACGCCCCCGTGATCCTCCAGGTCTCCAAGGGCGCCCGCGCCTACGCCAACCACACCTACCTGGTGAAGCTGGTGGAGGCCGCCGTTATCGAGTGCCCCGAGATCCCCATCGTGCTGCACCTGGACCACGGCCCCGACTTTGAGACCTGCAAGGCCTGTATCGACGGCGGCTTCACCTCCGTGATGATCGACGCCTCCTCCAAGCCCTTTGAGGAGAACATCGAGATCACCAAGAAGGTGGTGGAGTACGCCCACGACCACGGCGTGGTGGTGGAGGCGGAGCTGGGCACCCTGGCCGGCATTGAGGACGACGTGAAGGTGGCCGCCCACGCCGCCTCCTACACCCGCCCTGAGGAGGTGGAGGAGTTCGTGTCCAAGACCGGGTGCGACTCCCTGGCCATCGCCATCGGCACCAGCCACGGCGCCTACAAGTTCACCGCCGACCAGTGCACCCGCAACGAGAAGGGTATCCTGGTGCCCCCTCCCCTGCGCTTCGACGTGCTGGAGGAGGTCTCCCGCCGGCTGCCCGGCTTCCCCATCGTGCTCCACGGCTCCTCCAGCGTGCCCCAGGAGTATGTGAAGATGGTCAACGAGAACGGCGGCAAGATGCCCGACGCCGTGGGCATCCCCGAAGAGCAGCTGCGTAAGGCCGCCACCCTCAGCGTGTGCAAGATCAACATCGACTCCGACCTCCGCCTGGCCATGACCGGCACCATCCGCCAGTTCTTCGCCCAGCACCCCGACAAGTTCGACCCCCGGGAGTACCTCAAGCCCGCCCGGGCCAACATCAAGGAGATCGTCCGCCACAAGCTGGTGGATGTTCTGGGCTGCGCCGGCAAGGCGTAAACACCCATCCGGTCTGCCGGGGGAGGAGACTTTCCCCTTCTCCCCCTCTAATAAAAAGGAGGAGATCACTATGGAACAACTTCGCGGCGCTTGTATCATCGGTCAGTCCGGCGGCCCCACCGCGGTCATCAACGCCAGCGCCTACGGCGTGATCCGCACCGCTCTGGACGACCCCAACATCACCGCCGTCTACGGCGCGGCCCACGGGATCAAGGGCGTGCTGGATGACAAGCTCTACGATATGTCCAAGGAGGATGCCCAGGAGCTGGAACTCCTGAAGTACACCCCCTCCTCCGCCCTGGGCTCCTGCCGCTACAAGCTGGCCGACCCCGACGTGGACGACACCGACTACAAGCGCATCCTGGAGATCTTTAAGAAGTACGACGTGCGCTACTTCTTCTACAACGGCGGCAACGACTCCATGGACACCTGCAACAAGGTCTCCAAGTATATGCAGAAGATGGGCTACGCCTGCCGGGTCATGGGCGTGCCCAAGACCATCGACAACGACCTCAACGGCACCGACCACTGCCCCGGCTTCGCCTCCGCGGCCAAGTACATCGCCACCTCCTGCGTGGAGATCTGGCAGGACGCCCACGTCTACGACACCGGCATGGTCACCATCGTGGAGATCATGGGCCGTCACGCCGGCTGGCTGGCCGGGTCCGCCGCCCTGGCCAACCTGATGGGCACCGGGCCGGACTTCGTCTACCTCCCCGAGGTGGACTTCGACATGGACAAGTTCCTGGCCGACGTGAAGAGCGTCTACGACAAGACCGGCAAGTGCATGGTGGCCGTCTCCGAGGGCATCCACTACGCCGACGGCACCTTCGTCTCCGAGGCCAAGGCCTCCGCTACCGACGGCTTCGGCCACGCCCAGCTGGGCGGTCTGGCCGCCCTGCTGGCCGAGACGGTGAAGGAGAAGACCGGCGCCAAGGTCCGTGGCATCGAGCTCTCCCTGCTCCAGCGCTGCGGCGCTCACGCCGGGTCCAAGACCGACGTGGACGAGGCCGTGCTGGCCGGGAAGACCGCTGTGGAGGCCGCCGTGTCCGGCGTCACCGACAAGATGGTGGCCTTCCAGTGCACCCGGGACGGCGGCTACAAGTGCGAGGCGATCCTTCAGCCCCTGGACATCGTGGCCAACATCGAGAAGAAGGTCCCCCTGGAGTGGATCAACGCCGAGCACAACGGCGTCACCCAGGACTTCATCGACTACGTCCTGCCCCTCATCCAGGGCCAGAACCCCATCACCTTTGAGCAGAGCCTCCCCCGCC
>CANRBW010000234.1 GCA_947628975.1 uncultured Oscillospiraceae bacterium
AAGGGGGCCCTGGCCGCCCTGGAGGCCGGGGACCTGGCCGGGGTGGCCAGGCGGATGTATAACGTCTTTGAAGATGTGCTCTCCCCCCGGCAGGCCAGGACCGTCTCCGGCCTCAAGAGCCGCCTGATCGCCGCCGGGGCCCTGGGGGCGGTGATGACCGGCACCGGCTCCACCGTCTACGGCGTGTTCGACGCCCGCTCCACCGCCCAACAGGCCGCGGAGGAGCTCCGGGAGGAGGGCGGAGGAGAGGTTTTTCTCTGCCAAGGGGTATAAAAGAAGCCGCTCCTGTCCATAATCAGGTATCCTGATTTGGACGGGGGCGGTTTTTTGCGTTTGAGAGGGAGACGGCCGGCGAGCCCACTGCGGCGCTGGGAGTTGGCGGTCCTGCTGGCGGTGGCGCTGAGCGCCCTGCTGGGGGCGCGGCTGGGGAAGGAGCAGGACGCGCTGGCCCAGGAGGTGATCCGCCTCCATGTGGTGGCCAACTCCGACAGCCCGGCGGACCAGGCGGTGAAGTACAAGGTCCGGGACGCGCTGCTGCGGGAGGGCGGCCTGTGCCTGACCGGTCTGGACCGGGACCAGGCCCTGGTCGCCCTGGAGCGAGCCCTGCCCCGGCTGGGGCAGGTGGCGGCGGATACCCTGGCCCGGGAGGGCGCGGTCTACCCGGCGCGCCTGACCCTGGGTCCGGCCCGGTTCCCCACCAAGTCCAGCGGCCAAGTGGCCCTCCCGGCGGGGGAGTACACCGCCCTGCGGGTGGAGTTGGGGGAGGCCAAGGGGCAGAACTGGTGGAGCGTGGTCTTCCCGCCCCTCTGCCTGGACTCGGTCAGCGCCCCCGCCGCCCAGACCCTGGCCCAGGGCGGGCTGGAGGAGGGCCAGGCGGCCCTCCTCACCGACCGGGAGGGGCCCTGCCGGATCGCCTTCCGGGCCATCGAGCTGTGGGAGGGGCTGAAGGCGCGCCTGGCCGGGTGAGCGGCCGCGGAAGAGGAAAGCCCCCGGAGCGTCTGCCTCAGGCGGGCGCTCCGGGGGCCGTTTCGACGGGGCGAGGGGCGGTCAGGCGCCCAGAGAGAGCCAGAGCTCCTTGTAGAGGTCCCTGGTCTCCTGGGGGAGGGACAGGTACATCTCGCACCGGGCCAGCACCTCCGGCGGCGTCTGGATGGTGTCCAGGGTCTCCTGGTCCAGGGGCTCGCCGTACTCCGCTTCGTAGTAGGCGGGGTACTGCTGGATGGCCTGGGTGTTGGCGGTGCCGTACCAGATGAAGTCCAGGTTGGCCAGGCACGCGTCGGTGGAGGCCATGAAGTTGATCCAGGCCATGGCCTCGTCGTAGTGGGCGGTGCCCTTGAGCACGCACATGGCGTCCACGAACCAGTTGGAGCCCTCCTCCGGGACCACGAAGGCCAGGTCCTCGTTGTTCTCCAGCATGGTCAGGTAGTCCCCGGCGTAGTAGGTGGCGATGGCGGCGTTGCCCCCCTCCATGACCTGGAAGACCTCGTCCATCACCTTGCCCTGGTAGACCCCCTGGTCGTTGGCGTCGGCCAGGAGCTGGTAGGCTTGGCGGATCTCCTCTTCGTCGGTGGTGTTCACCGAGTAGCCCAGGCGCATCAGGGCGATGCCCAGGGCGTCCCGGGAGTTGTTGATGAGCAGGACCTGCCCGGCGTACCGGGGGTCGAACATGGCGTCCCAGGAGGTGATGGGCTCCTCCACCATGGTGGTGTTGTAGATGATGCCCAGGGTGCCCCAGGCGTAGGGGACGGTGTAGAGGTTGTCGGGGTCGTAGGGCAGGTGCTTGAACTGGTCGTCGATGAGGGAGAAGTTGGGGATCTGGTCGTAGTCCAGGGGGGCCAGCATATCCTCCTCGATGAGCTGGGCGATCATGTAGTCGGAGGGGACGATCACGTCGTAGTCCCCGCCGCCGCTCATCAGCAGGGAGTAGAGGGTCTCGTTGCTCTCGGCGGTCTGGTAGTTCACCCGGATGCCGGTCTCCTCCTCGAACTGGGTGATGAGGTCGGTGTCGATATACTCCCCCCAGGAGCAGACGTTCACCACCGGCTGGGAGCCGGTGACGGCGGCCAGGGCGCAGATCACCCCCAGCAGGGCGCACACCGACGCCGCGGCCACGCTCCGGCGGAACCAGGTCTTGCGGGTGACGGCGGGGGCGGCCCGCCGGGGCCGGGGGGCGGGGCGGTATTCCGCCCCGCTCTTGAGGGCGTTCTCCCGCCGCCGCGCCGCCTTCTCCTGCCGGACCTCCAGCACGTTGGAGAGGATGAGCAGCACCAGCACCGTGACGAACAGCAGGGTGGACACGGCGTTGATCTCCGGGCTGACCCGCTTTTTGGTCATGCCGTAGATGGTCATGGCCAGGGTGGAGGTGGCCGATCCCGCGGTAAAGTAGGAGATGACGAAGTCGTCCACGCTCATGGTGAAGGCGATCAGCGCACCGGAGACCACGCCGGGCTTGATCTCCGGGAGGATGACCTTCCGAAACGCCTGCATCCAGGTACAGCCCAGGTCCTGGGCGGCGTCGATGAGGTTCTTGT
>CANRBW010000235.1 GCA_947628975.1 uncultured Oscillospiraceae bacterium
TGCTCCGGGACCAGCTCCTGGACCGAGTAGACGCAAAAGAGCTTGCTCAGCTGGGTGATGATCTGGCGGGTGGCCCCGTCGTCCCCCTTGACCTCGATGGTGATCCGGGACATATCCGGGTCGTCGGTGGTGCCCACGGCCAGGGACTCGATGTTGTAGCCCTTCCGGGAGAAGAGCCGGGAGACCTGGGACAGCACGCCGGAGGTGTTGGAGACCAGGACCGAGAGGGTCCTGCGCTTGACTTGCTCGCTCATGTGTCCGTCCCCCCTTAATCCAGCAGGAAGCTGGTGATGGGCGCGCCGCCGGGGACCATGGGGTGGACCATGGCGTCCTTGTGGATGGCGCACTCGATGACCCAGGGCTTTTTGCTGTCCACCGCCCGGCGGAAGGCCAGCTCGAACTCGTCGGCGTTGACGCACCGGGCCCCCTGGAGGTTATACGCCTGGGCCAGCTTGACGAAGTCGGGCCCCCGCTCCAGGTCGGTCTGGGAGTAGCGCTCACCGTAGATCAGGTGCTGCCACTGCCGGACCATGCCCAGGGTGTGGTTGTTGAAGACCACCACGATGACCGGGATGCCGTAGTGCTCCAGGGTGGCCAGCTCGTTGCAGTTCATGCGGAAGCCGCCGTCCCCCACGCAGGCCACCACCACCTGGTCGGGGTTGCCCAGCTGGGCCCCCATGGCGGCGCCGTAGCCGAAGCCCATGGTGCCGAAGCCGCCGGAGGTGATGAGCTGGCCGGGCCGGGAGAAGTGGTAGTACTGGGCGGACCACATCTGGTGCTGGCCCACGTCGGTGGCGATGATGGCCGAGCCGCCGGTCACCTGCTGGATGGTCTCCAGCACCTCGTGGGGGTGGAGGATGTCGTCCTTCTTCAGCGGGACCTCCCCGTGGGAGAAGACCCACTGCCGCCAGTCCTCAAAGTGCCGCTGGACCATCCCCTGGTTCAGCAGCTCCAGCACCGCCCTGGCGTCGCCGATGATGTGGTGGGCGGTCTTGACGTTCTTGTCGATCTCCGAGCGGTCGATGTCGATGTGGACCACCTGGGCGTTGGCGGCGAAGGTGGCGGGGTCGGTGGCCACCCGGTCGGAGAAGCGGCAGCCGATGGCGATGAGCAGGTCGCACTCGCTGACGGCGTAGTTGCTGGCGTGGGAGCCGTGCATCCCGATCATGCCGGTGAACAGCCTGTGGTCCCCCGGCAGAGCGCCGCCGCCCATGACGGTGGAGGCCACCGGGGCGTCCAGGGTCTCCACGAACTTGCGGAACTCCGGCACCGCCCCCCGGGAGCGGATCACCCCGCCGCCCACCAGCACCAGCGGCTTCTGGCTGGCGGCGATCATGTCCAGGAGCTTTTGGATGTCCTCCCGGTCCGGCTCCGGGTCCTTCAGGTCGTGGATGGACTTGCCCAGCAGACGGGCCAGCCGGCCGTGCTGGGCGTGCTGGTCCAGGGGCAGGGGCTCAAAGTCGCACTCGTCGGAGGTGACGTTCTTGACGATGTCGATGAGCACCGGGCCGGGCCGGCCGCTGCGGGCGATGGCGAAGGCCTCCCGCATCACGTCGGCCAGCTCGGTCACGTCCCGGACCAGGTAGTTGCACTTGGTGATGGGCATGGTGATGCCGGTGATGTCCACCTCCTGGAAGGAGTCCCGGCCGATCAGGTTCTCGTTGACGTTGCAGGTGATGAAGATCACCGGGGAGGAGTCGTAGTACGCCGTGGCGATGCCGGTGGTCAGGTTGGTGGCGCCGGGGCCGGAGGTGGCGAAGCACACCCCCACCTTCCCCGTGGCCCTGGCGTAGCCGTCCGCGGCGTGGGACGCCCCCTGCTCGTGGGAGGTGAGGATGTGCCGGATCTTCTTGCCGTATCCGGACAACTCCAGCTCGTCGTAGACGTTCAAAATGGTCCCGCCGGGATAGCCGAAGACGGTATCCACGCCCTGCTCCAACAGGCACTCCATCACGATCCGGGCGCCCCGCATTTTCATGGCCGCTCTCCCTTCCTTCCCCTGTTCTTTCTCAGGTCTTGACGCAACTGTGGCAGTTTGTCCATTATCATAGTCCTATCCCGCCGATTTGTCAAATAGAAATTGCCCCCGGCCCTCCATTCTCCGGCAGGGCTGGACAATGCTCCCAAATTTTTCGCCCCCACTCCGTTTTTTTTCGTTAAAACGCTGGACAAGAGGCGGAAAAGCGTATATCATTACATAAGTGTATTCCACTCCCATATCCTTTGAACTGGAGAGGTGAAAGCTATGGTACATCGTTTCTTCGGCGGCGTCCACCCCAAGGGGAACAAGGAGGCCACCGAGGGCGTCGCCATCGCCCCGCTGACCCAGCCTGTCCCCCAGGTGGTCCTGCCCATGTCCCAGCATGTGGGCGCCCCCTGCAAGCCCACCGTTCAGGTGGGGGACCAGGTCGCGGTCGGCCAGGTGATCGGCGAGCCGGCCGGGCTTGGCGCGCCCATCCACGCTAGCGTCTCGGGCAAGGTGGTCGCCGTGGAGCCCCGGCCCCACACCTCCGG